>JAGLUN010000001.1 GCA_023134705.1 Candidatus Omnitrophota bacterium
TTTCAAACGCATTTTTCCGGTTAACTAATTCCTGAGAGATAAATTAAATCTATCAGGAATGAGAGCGTTTAGATTCCAAAGTTCAAAGTTCTTACCTGCCGGAAGTATTACCGCCTTCCGGCAGGATTTCTATTTTTTGGTAGAAACGAATTATTTATTCCTGCCTTTTTTACTTCTCGTTGCTGACATATTCTGATTTCGACAGATACCATCTTCCATTTTCAGCTTGGGTATAGGTTTCTGTAGTTGTTCCTGATGTGTTATATTGTTGCCCGTCGCCGCCTGTCACTCGTCCAGTATGCGCTATACTGCCGGTTTTGCCTGTGATATTGCCAACTCCGTCTCTGGTTATCTCCCTTATAGCAGTGCTCGTGGTCCAATCGCCATTAGCCATCGTGTCTGTGGACACTGTTACTGAACGCGCCTCCAGATAAATTCCACCGTATCTCTCGTAAGTGGTATCTGTGTGTGATGTGGACCTAGACTTTTCCTGTCCTCCTTTTGTTATTATAGTTTCGGAGTCAGATGATATTCTTAAAGCTTCCCCTTCTCTTACTTCGTAAGTATCAACAGTATCTGTCTTAATATTGTCTCCTGAAGCAGTTACTCCCTGGGTATGGGATTCTCCGATTTTGCCGCTTAATACATTGTTACCATCATAACTTTTCTTTGAGTCAATAGTGGTAGTTACATCATAGCCGTCAATATTAAAAGTATGAATAGTACCGACTGTATCTGTGTCTTTTAAGGTGCTGCCCAGCAATTCAAGAAAAGTTGTAATGGCTTGGGTATAGTCTTGGCCCTGGCCGTTGACACCTTCTACGTCTGAAGTTATTACTGCTGATACAACTATTCCATAATTATTAGCAGTATAGACTATTACTTTGAACTCGTTTTTCCATTGCTTGACATCCTCAGGAGCAGTCTCAGCAAAACCATTTGTGCTTGCTAACAAGAGAAAAACCGCGGTTATAATTAAAATTCCTGCTTTTTTCATTTTGCCCTCCTTATTTATTATTTTGTTATCTCCAATTACCTGAATTCCCATTCGATTACACAAATTAAAATATAACCCTCCTTTTGTTCTTATTGATCTAATCATCTTTAATCTTCCAGTATTTCTATATCTTCCCTTATGGATATTAGTGTTACTTCCCGGCCGGCTTTTATTATCCCGTTTCCGCTTATTTCTAGCCGGTATTTTCTCCATGAACCGTCATCTGAACGGGTAGATCCCGTACCATAGCCTTCGAATTCAAATTCTATGGGATTACCTTTGTCGTCAAATTTGTAGGTGTATTCAACCAGAGTTTCTTCTCCCTGGGGGTTGTTATTTTTATCAATTATGCCGGGGTAGATTGTTGTGGTTTTTATAGTCTTATTGAGGTTCCTGAAAAAGCTGAAAGTTTTTCCTTGGGCGTTTTCTCCTTCTACCAGCCCTAAATCATATTCGATTTCTGTGGTTTCTTCTCTTACCAGGGTACCATCAACAGCAAAAAACGAGAGGTAAGTTGTTTCGTTTTTTACCATAGGCCGGCTGTTAAGGATTTCAAAGGATACTTCAGAATGCCCGGTATATCTTTTTCCCTGGTTTAAAGTAGAGGTTACTTCACTCTCTGGGACGTACACGCGTTCCCCGGTAGCTTTATCAATATAAAAGTATACGTCTTTACCTTCTTCCTGGCTTTTAATTAAGTTATGGCCTTGAGTATCTTTATGTTCCCACCAGCTTGCTTCTCTGCCGTCTATTTCTCTGGTTCCTTCAGCGGAGGAGAGGTTTATTCCTTCATAATGATAAAAAGTGGTGCTGATTTCTTCTCTTACAGCTCCGTCAGGGTATTCAACGGTTGTTTTAGCTATTGATTTTGTGCGGAAGTCAGGAGTATGTTCGTCAGGGAAAGAGTTAGGCGTATAAGTAAATTCCATATGAGTGGTAATTTTTTCTCTTTCACTGCCGTCGTCATTATAAATAATTTTTTCTTCATCGTAACCGGTTGTCTGTTTCTTTTCCTCATCATTGTAAGTAAGGCTGTATCTTTTTAGATGATAGGAAAGCCCGTCAAACCCGATTCCCGTTGCTTCATAGGAAGTAGGGGTATCGTTATCTTCGCCTTGTATATTAAAACGGTTTTCCCAGCGTTCGCCGTTCACGGAATCTTTGGTGTATTCAGACGAACTTGTCAGCTTCTGGGCTTGATATTCACCTGTCCATTCAGTGAGTACGGTATTTCCGGCGGCATCACGCGTCTTGGTATTAGATTTAGTTATGCCTTTAAAAGCACTCTCTGTAAAACAAGACTCAGGATGCCATTCTTCCCATATGTCCCGTCTGGTTTCGTTTCCTCGTTTATCTCTCGCGAGAATCATTATATGAGAGGGTAGGCGGTCATCACCATAAATTACGATAGAGTTTTTGTGCCCGAACATTCCCATCTCTCCGATATTAACGGCATTGAGCGTTATTGTGATGTTACTTGCTGAATACCGGGTTGAACCGTCCGCTTTGTCTATTACTTTATTAAAAGGGAGTTGGTCTTCAGGCCGATCCTCCAAATCTTCGACATCTATCTTATCCTTAAAAGGATAATTCCCTTTAGCGAAAGTTTTCGCTTTTTCTGATCGTTTATTTCTTTCTTCTAACCCCGCGTGAAAATTTTCTGCACGATTTCTTGTTGTTTTCTCGATACCATAAGAGGTAAAGTTTCCACCCCATTCAGCGTTTATAAGAATATCTTCCACCCTATTCTTGTTTAGGGCCCACTGTTTCATTTGCGCCGCCCTTTTCGGGTCATAGGGCGTCAATAGGTATTGTTTTTTCCTTCCTAAGTAACTGCCGGATGTTTCATTAATTTTTGCCCATCCGCGGGAAGGAGTAAAGGCAGTAGTGAGCGTAAGAGAGGCAATTACTATTCTTGCTGTTAATTTGACGATTTTTTCGTTCATTTTTTCCTTTATATATATATTTCTATCTGCGACCATCTGCGTTTCCGCTAACCCGCCTAAGGCGGGCTGACGGAAGATCTGCGTTAATCTGCGTCTAAAAAAAATAACCGGGTTACCGAATTTAATTCTTTGAATTCGGCAACCCGGCTGTTCCTTTTGGATACATTGATTGACACAGGTAAAAGTATCCGCGGCAATCTGTGTTTATAAGAACCCGTGGTTTTCCGCCCCCTTGACATCCTTGCTGTCAAGGGGTTGGCTTTTCGTTTCGAGAATTACTTGATTAAACTTTTATTTTACAAAGAGCGCTTATTTTATCATTTCCATGATTGGATGCTTGACCATGGAACATATAATGATAGGTTATTACCACCCCATCATATTACCCATCACATTGGAAGGGTATCCGCTCGTCATCCCATATCCGCTCACTCCTCCCATTTCACCACTCTGCAGCATATTAGAATAATAATCAATCTGCTCATTCGGTACCCCCATAGCAGAAAGATAATCATTTATCCCCGGCATCCCCGGCATCCCCGACCCATCGGTGGAATCATATGCGCTTCCCCCATTGCTTGCAGTTAGCATATTCATATATGCTGACATCATTGCCTTAACAAGAGTAGTAGCCGGTTCTTTTATTGCCTCAAAAAAAGCAGAAGCTGATTCTCTCTTTGCCTCACGAAAAACAGCAGTTGGTTCTTCTATTTCCTCACGATAAGCAGAAGCTGCTTCTTTCTTTACCTCACGAAAAAAAGCAGTTGATTCTTTTATTGTTTCACGATAAGCAGACTTTGCTGTTTTCACCGCCTCATCAAAAACAGAATATGCTTCTTCCTCTTCTTCTGGAGAAGATGCTTCTAGTACGTCATCAAGGACAGATTGGGCTTCGCTTATTGCCTTATCACGAATAGAAGCTGCTGTCTCCTTTTCTTCATCAAGGACAGATTGGGCTTCGCTTATTGCCTCATCACGAATAGAAGCTGCTATCTCCTTTGCTTCACGAAAAGCAGCAGTTGGTTCTTTCATTTCCTCACGAAAAGCAGAAGCTGATTCTTTCATTGCTTCAGCAAAAGCAGAAAATGTTTCTTGCAGTTCCGCAAACTGTCCAGTAGGGTAAGAGTTAACCTCTTGAGCCCAGGCCGGGTTTAGTCCTGAAACCAAGAATATTCCTAAAATCAGCAGTGTCATTTTTATTATACTTTTTTTCATTTTTCGAACCTCCTTTTTTTATCGGCGTATAAAAAAACCGGATTACCTTTTTTCCCTTAATTCGGTAACCCGGCTGTTCCTTTTGGATACATTGATTGACACAGGTAAAACTATCCGCGGCAATCTGTGTTTATAAGAACCCGTGGTTTTCCGCCCCCTTGACATCAAGGATGTCAAGGGGTTGGCTTTTCGTTTCGAGAATCACTTGATTAAACTTTTATTTTACAAAGAGCACTTTTTGTTTTGTCCTATCGTTTCCATCCCGGATAATACCCGGAAGTTATTCCCCCCATATTAGGAGAAACTGCTATAGATTTTTCGGGGACACTCTTTTCCTTACCAGGAAAGATATCAGGGAAGTTCCCTTCCAGACACGCGTTCAGATACTCCTCGTCATAAGAGATACCCTGTTTCTCAAACATCGCTTCCACATATTCCTTAAGCTTTTCGGGGACACTCTTCTCCTCACCAGGAAAGATATCAGGGAAGTTCCCTTCCAGACACGCGTTCAGATGCTCCTCGTCATAAGAGATACCCTGTTTCTCAAACATCGCTTCCACATATTCCTTAAGCTTTTCGCGGTCAGAAACTGTTTGTGCCGCGGATGAATTATCCGGTTCGCCGGGGCCTATTCCTACGGGTAGTTCTTCATCATACTCACGCTTTCTAATCGAGCGCGCCACCTCGCGAATATCACTCTTTTTTACCCATAGCGATTTACCTACCAGCACATATTCTTTCTTTTGTTTCGCGGATAATTCGTAGTATTCATCCGCTCCGATACCGGGAAGTTCGTCAGGATTGGCTAACGCGTAATCATAAACGTCATCCTTGTTTGCCCAGAGTGATCTGGCTATTGATACATAGTTATCCCGCTCCTCAGAAGACAGCTTGTAGAATTCATTAGGCCCGATAACTTCGATGTTCAGTAGACCGGGTATATCAGAAGGGGGGAAGACCATGTTTAGATACTCTTCGCTATAAGGGATACCATGTTTTTCACACAGCGCTTCCACCTCTGCCTTAGCTTCTTCGCGGAGCTCGTCTAAATCTTTCTCAAGAGCAGCGAGGTCATCTCTTAGCGCTTGTATATCAGAAGCGAATTCTTCTTCCAAAATTTTTATAGCTTCATTTTTGTCGTCTATAATTCCACGTCTTTCTTCCATGTAAGCTTTAACAATGCCGACTATATCTTCCCATTCGCCTTCCTTAATAGCAGTTATAAGATCGTCAATAAACTTTTTCCTTGCGTCCTTAAGCTCATTGTTAAATTCCTCTTCAACCGCCTCAATAGCTGTTTCTTTTGCTTCTTCTAAATCGGCTATTTGTCCTTCGAGATCAAAGTCCTCAATTTTTTTTATGATAGGGTCAGCCAACTCGCTGTATTTTTGTTTTAATTCTTCTATCCCCTCTGTGAATCCGGGTATTATACCAGAAGGGGGAATGACCATATCCAGATACTCTTCGCTATAAGGAATATCATATTTCTCACACAGCGCTTCTATGTCCAGTTTAGCCTCTTCGCGAAATGCATTTAAAGCATCCTCAAGAGCAGCGAGGTTATCTCTTAGCGCTTGTATCTCAGAAGCGAATTCGTCTTCCAAAGTTTTTATGGCTTCATTTTTGTCGTCTATGATTCCACGTCTTTCTTCCAAATAATCTATGGCAATGCCAGCGATATCTTCCCATCGGCCTTCTTCAATGGCAGCCGCAAGCTTGTCCATAAACTCTTCTCTCGCCGTAGCGAGCTTATTGTTAAATTCTTCTTCAACCGCCTCAATGGCTGTTTCTTTTGCTTCTTCTAAATCGGCTATTTGTCCTTCGAGATCAAAGTCCTCAATTGCTTGCATAAGAGGTTCAATCAACTCACTGTATTCTTCTTTTAATGCTTCTATTTCCTCCATGAATTCCGCGGGTGGTAGAAGGTTCCAAGAGTTAACTTGAATTCTGGGGTATTGATTAATAGACCAGCCAGAATAAGTTTTTACCCCCTCTATTTTTACTTGTTTTCCTTTATGTTCTTTTAAGGCTTCTGCCTGTTCACCTACTAAAGTGTAAAATATCGTTTCTGTGCCATCTTTTACTTCTAAAACTACTGTTTCAGAACGGCTGCCTTCAGCTTCAATTATGATTGTTCCTTCCAATGTAACTTTTTCCTGTTCTCTTTTGCGTTTTCTTCTGTTGTATGGTAGTTTTATGTTGTCTTCCTTTAGATCATAATAGCTAGAACCGTCTCTCTTTCCTAGATGTATATAAGGACTAGCGCTATCATATTTTGTATTCCAACCAGCAAATATGGAACTAGGGCCAATACTTTCTGTATTCCCACCAGCATATATGGAACTAGGGCCAATACTTTCTGTATTCCCACCAGCAAATATGGAACTAGGGCCAATACTTTCTGTATTCCCACCAGCATATATGGAACTAGGGCCAATACCAGCATATCCAGAATGTATGAAATTAGCGTAATTTTTTGTATTCTGACCAGCATATATGGGACTAGTGCGAATACCAGCATATCCAGAATGTATGAAATTATGTATGGAAACACCTGTTTCATCGTTTGGATTCGAATCAGCCCAAGCCGGGTTTAGTCCTGAAACCAAAAATATCCCTAAAATCAGCAGTGTTACTTTTATCATACTTTTCTTCATTTTCCTACCTCCATGTGTTTTTATCTGTACTCATCCGCATTTTTTTAATTCGTGGCCATCTGGGTATAAAAAAAAGCCGGGTCACCCTTTTTTTTTGGCAACCCGGCTATCTTTTTCTAATGCACTGATCGGCACAGATTAAAATATCTGTGAAAATCCGTGATTATCTGTGTTTACTTTAAAATAAAGATCCGTGGCTTTCCGCGTCCGCCTTGCGACGGATTTGGCTTTTCAGTAAGATTAAGTAAGAAGTAAACCCAAATTATCAAAAGAACTTCTATCTTAAAATGTTTCCCAAATTTTTCGTTTTATTATCCATGGCTTTAGGAACGAGTCTACTAAAGGTATAACATACATTTTTTCAGAATTCAAGGAGAAAAGAAGGTTTTTTGAAAAAATTTTGTAAAATTATAAAAAAATCGCCTTTGGCGAATATTCTATAGCTTTACAATGCGGGGGAGAAGACGGATACTTCATTAAAGATGGAAGAGTCTAGAGGCTATAGGCAGGAGTATAAGGGAAATCAGCCTTTGGTTGAGACAGAGTGATTCCCGATTAAATAATTAAATATTAAGGACTATAGAGCATATGTGATACGGTTCTGATACGGTTAGAGGCAAAGGGGGGGGAGATAAGGGGTCAGGTCTTGACATGGTACATGAGCAATAACAAAAGAGTTTAACTGACCCCAGCCTAGTGTTCTATGTACCATGTCAAGACCTTACCCTTTATACTAAAAGGGGGCTTCTTCTGTGCTGATTACTCTTACTTTGGCTTTGTTGCTTAGCTCCCCCTGGGTTTCTGTTATTACCAGGTCACCCTCTTCTATCCCCCTTTTAATTTCAGTATAATCACTGCTCATGTACCCGATTTTTACTGTTCTTAATTCAATTTCTCCTAAGATAGTTCCTTCTTCTTTTTCTTCTTTTATGGTATGCTTGGGGATAATCGGGAGCAGGAATGACTCTTTGGCTGCTTTTATGAGACTTATTGAGGGGACAAGCAAGACATCCTTTAATTCCACAGAAAGGATGTCTACTCTACTGAACATCCCCGGAAGGATAAGACTTTTGGGGTTAATGATTTTTATCCTTAGAGTTAAAGTTCTGCTTTTTCCTTCTACTAAAGGGTGGATTCTTTCTATACGGCCTTCAAATACTTTGTCGGGATAGGCATCCACATATATATTCGCTCTTTTTTTTAATGCAATCTTGTGAATATCTCTTTCTACAATCCCGGCTTCCACAAATACCTCACTTATATCCAAAAGAGAACCTATCTCATCGGTAGGAGTTACAAATTCTCCTTCTTCCGCTTTCCTTGAACCCAGCACCCCGGTTTTAGGCGCGAGAAGATGTGTTTTTTTAACTTCTTCTACCGCGAGCTTTTTTTCCGCTTTTGCCGCGTCAAGTTGAAATTCCGCGGATTGCACTTCTAATTCAATTTCTTCTAGTTTTACCTTTATGATCGCTCCTACCTCAAAAAGCTGTTTATAAATTTCCAACTTTTTTAAAAGAGATTCAAAAGAGGTTTTAGTGGCAGAAAGCTTACTTTCAGCGTATCTTAATTTTAGATTGGCATCTTTAGGGTCAAGGAACGCTATAGTCTTTCCTTTTTCGATCAGGTCACCTTCTCTAAAGTATATTTTTTTTATAATTCCATTTATTTCAAACTTCAAGGCTATCTCCGCTTTTGGCTTAACTGTCCCCATGATAGGGAGAATATCCTCAAAATTCGTCTTTTTAACCTTAAATGCTTTTACTAATATAGGCGGGGTTTCTTCTTTTGGTTGAGCCGTTTTATCCTCCCGGGCGGATTTAGAAGAGGTGCTTGTCTTTTTGTCTGACGGTTTAGAGAAGGATTCAGATATAACCGTAATCATTAAGACAATCCCGAGAAAAGAAGAAATAGTTATAAAAAACTTTCTATTTTTCATATCTTACCTCCTAATATTTTTTGCTCTTTTTCTGTGTTCATCTGTGGTTTGATATCCCTCTTTTTTTTAACCACAGATTAACACAGGTACAAGTACACACAGCTTTAAACTACTAATCTTTCATACCGCAGTTTCGGTTTGGCAAAATTTATAATTAAACTCTTTTTGTGGCAAAACTTTCTTTTTTCTTAGCTCTAATTCCCATGCAAGTGAATTTCCGTATATTTTTTCCAATAATCCACATCCTAATGCATTAAGAACATTATATGAGGAGCTTATAATTTTTCCAGTTAGTTCTTTATAAAGAAATTTTTTTTCTGTGTTCATCTGTGTTTATCTGTGGTTTTTTTCATATTTTACCTCCTATATTTTGTTAAAAGTTTAAAATCATCGAATATTGAATATAAGCAGGGGACAAGGAGCAGTGTTAGTATTGTAGATACACTCATTCCTCCGATTACAGTGATTGCCAGAGGCGACCACAGGGGAGAAGATTCACTCCTGTCTATAGCTAAGAACAGCATGCTTGCTATTGTGGTTAGAGAGGTTATAATTATCGGCCGCAATCTATCCATAGAAGCTTGTACTACAATATCAAAGGTTTCGCCTTGTATTTTTCTTTTTAGAAAGTTAATCCTATCGATAAGAATTATGGCATTGTTTACCACGATTCCTCCTAACATAATTACTCCCATCATTGCTCCGATACTTATTGGATTACGGGTAATCCTGAGAGCGAATACCGCTCCTATCAGGGCAAAGGGAACGGCAATCAGGATTATAAAGGGTTGGATAAAAGATTCATAAAGGCTTGCCAGAATCATATATATTAGAATGATACTTAAAACTACCGCGAAGGTTAATTCCCTTTGATTACGGAGCATTTTTTCGTAGTTACCTCCTAACTGCCAGAAGTAATCTTTAGGAAGCTTCATGTCTTTTAATACTTCTTTTACTCTTTCTCCCGCTGTCCCCAAAGCCAGGCCTCCTGTATTAGCGCTTACCTGAACCATTCTCGCTTTATTCTTACGCCATATCTCGCTTGGCCCTATATCAAACTTAAAATCAGCTACCTGAGTTAAATATATTAATTCTCCCTCAGGAGTAACAAGATTCATTCTTTTAACATCGTCAAATTTTTGTCTGAACATTTCATCTAATCTGACAATGGATTCTATCTCTTTTTCTTCTTTTTCCTCTTTGGAATATATAAAATCTTTGACGGAGGGAGGACTGTAAGGTTTGTCTTGGCGCATTCTTATTAAAGGTTCACGTATCCCCCTGTATCTTGTGGCTACCAGCCCCCTTAGCTGAGTATGTAAAGATAATGCTATATTCTGAACCGTTAACCCCAGCATAGCCGCCTTGTCTTTGTTGATATTTACATGCATTTCCGGCCTTCCTTCACGCATTCTTATCTTTGTGTCTGTAAATTCGGGAACGGCTTGTATTCTTTGGGCTGTCTTTACGGCAATGTCTTTCAATACTTCGTAATCATAGCCGAAAATTTCTAAGAGAATTTCCTTTGTCCCTACTTCTTGGGGTTCTTCGAAATAAATAAAAGCGGATTTAAGTTTTTCCGCGTACGGCCTTATTTTTTCTATAACTTCAGGAGTGGAAAGTTCTCTTTTATTTAAAGGTTTAAGAACCACATAGATTTTACTTGACCACGGTTCAACCTTAGCGGTTACGTTTTGTACTTCTTCCATCTTCGCCACGATTTTTTCTATATGCTTTACGATTTTGTCAGTTACATCTAAGCGTGTCCCTGTAGGCATTTCTATGAATATAGTAAATTTATTTTGTTCAGCTATGCCGATAAACTCCCGTTCCAGTTTGTTCATCTGCCCTATACTTATAATAAAGACGGCAATGCTTCCTCCAATTACCAGATACCTGAATTTCAAGCATTTTTTTAAGATCTTTTCATAAAAAGGAAGGATTTCTATTCTTTTTTTTATGTTCTTTTTTGGGCTTGTCTTTATGTTTGTTTTTATTTGAGAGATGAACATGGGGACTAAAGTGAGAGCGCATAATAGAGAAGAGCATAGAGCGAAACTTATGGTCAACGCCAGGCCGCTATAAAGAATCTTTGTTTCGGGATTTATAAATACAAGAGGAGTAAATACGGCTAAGGTAGTGGCGGTAGAGGCAACTATAGCAAGAAGCATTTCTTCCGCGCCGGCCGCGCAGATGCCTTTTTTTATGTCTTTACCCAGCGGAGAAAAAGATTTTTTTACCGGCTCGTTTTCAGGGGGAATTTCGCTGTTTACCGAAGCGGCAGACGCGTTTTTTCCTGTGTCCCCGGCCGGGAGAAATTCTTCTTTATCTTTTTGCCCGGCCTTAGATATATTCTCGATTTTCTTAAATATATTTTCAATAACGACTATAGAACTGTCTACAACCATTCCTACTCCTAAGGCCAAACCGCTTAAAGTCATTAAGTTTACACTTAACCGGCTGATCCACATAAAGATAAATGTGAAAAGGATAGACGCGGGTATAGTTATCCCAATGACAGTTACTGTGAAAATGTCTCTTAAAAATATAAAGAGGATAGAGAAAGCGAGTAAAGCTCCTAAAAAAAGTGATATTTTGACTCCCTGAATAGCTTTCTTTATGTATTCAGCCTGATTGGAAGTAAGGCTTATTTGGATATCCTTATCCAGGGTTTCCCTTAATCTCCACACTTCTTTCTCGATAAGAGAAGCCACTTTTACTGTATTGGCAAGAGATTCTTTCTGGATATAAAGAGATACTGCCGCCTGAGCGTTAACCCGGGAGAAGCTGGTAGGATCCAGGTAGGAATCTTCTACTTTAGCTATGTCTTTTATCCTTATTATTGAGCCGTCTTTTGTGGTGACAATAGCAAGATTTCCAATATCCTCAAGATCCTGGAATTCGCCGATAGTTCTTACTAAATACTTATCTGTAGTTTTTTTTATTTCACCGGCTAAGAGGTTAAGATTGTTGATACTGATTACATCTACAATAGCGTTTATAGGCAGAGAGAAGGATTGGAGTTTATACTTATCTATCTCCACGAGAACTTTGCTTTCTCTTCCGCCCGCGACTTCAACTCTTGCTACGCCTTCTATTCTTTGGATGTTAGGCTTTATTTTTTCATCAACAATTTTTCTTATATCCTCCGCGGAGCGAACGTTACTGGTCGCGGCGACAATGAGTATAGGAACGTCAGTATATTCATATTTAGCGACTACCGGTTTTTCTATCTCTTTAGGGAGTTTATTCCTTATACGGTTAAATTTTTCTCTTACTTCCAGAGCGGCAAAATCCATATTTATTCCCGGTTCGAATTCCAGGATTATAGTGGAATTGCCTTCCTTGGAGATAGAGAGAATGTTCTTTAGGTGGCTTACACTTCCTACCGCTTCTTCCACAACTTTAGAAACGGTTTCTTCCACGTCTGAAGCGGGAATGCCCCCTCTTATATTAATGTATATGGTTATATGGCCAAAGCTCATATTGGGCATCATTTCCACAGGAAGGAGTCTGAAACTGATTATTCCGATTAAAACGATTCCCAGGAAAAACATAGAGGTGAGTACCGGCCTTTGTATGGATAATTTGGGCAAGCTCATAATTTCTTTAAGGTTATAGGTGATAGGTTATAGTTTATAGTTTTTTGTATTTTTCTAATGAACGTGATAAACCTTATCCTGTGTCAAGACTTAATTAAGTTCTCAGCTCTTTAAAATAGATAATATTTTTTATAAGGAGGCCAGGAGTCCAGGATAATTATTCGTATATTACTCTCTTGGCTTCCAATTTTATTTTTAACCACCGACTGTTTAAACACGGGAAAATATATAAAAAATGTTTTTTGCTCTTTTTCTGTGTTCACCCTGTTAGATGGTTCAATTGTATTATCTAACAGGGTTCATCTGTGTTTATATGTGGTTTTATGTCTTTTTTATAAAAACCCCGCTTTTTTTAACCACAGATTAACACAGGTACAAGTACACACAGCTTTAAACTACTAATCTTTCATATTGCAGCTTCGGTTTGGCAAAATTTATAATTAAACTTTTTTTGTGGTAAAACTTTCTTTTTTCTTAGTTCTAATTCCCTTGCAAGTGAATTTTCGTATATTTTTTCCAATAATCCACATCCTAATGCATTAAGAACATTATAGGAGGAGTTTATAATTCCTCCGGTTAGTTCTTTATAAAGAAATTTTTTTTCTGTGTTCACCCTGTTAGATGGTTCAATTGTATTATCTAACAGGGTGAATCTGTGTTAATCTGTGGTTTTATATCCCTCTTCTTTTTCATATTTCTTTCATTCAACCTACGACCTATAACCTACAACCTAATCCTGTAGTTCATACCATCTTCCCGGTCCAAGGGGGCCTTTGCCTATGATCAGGCCGTTTTTTGTTAAATCCCTTAGGTCTCTTGCTGCTGTGGGTATGGAAACCTGAAACATTTTCGCGTATTCAACACGGCTTATCTTTTTTAAAACCTTTAATTTCTCTAATAACTCTTTCTGGCGGGAGTTTAAGTCCGCTTCTTTTTCCTTTTCTTTCTTCTCTTCTTTCCCGCTTTTTTCTTGAGAAGGAATATCGCTAATTTTTCCTTCAATAGGAGGGAATTCGGTAATTTCCGCGCTTATACGTTTTAAAGAAGCTTTGTCATCAACAAGAGTCTTCTGAGGCGCTTTCTCTTTAATAAGAGGTTCCTGAGGTTGAGGTATTTCCTCAATAGCAGGCTTTTGCTTTTGGGGTATTTCCTTCTCAGAAGGGATAGTTTTTCTCACTTTTCCCTTTAGCAGAAAGATTGACTTTTTGATTTTTTCTATTCCTTCGCCGATAATTATGTATATTTTCGGGATGATTACTAAGGTTAAAAAAGTGGAAGAGATAAGCCCTCCGATTACTGTTCTGGCCATAGGCGCTCTTAACTCCGAACCTTCACCTATCCCAAGGCTTAAAGGCAGCATTCCTAAAATAGTAGTTAACGAAGTCATTAGGATCGGCCTTAAGCGGACTGCCGCCGCTTTTATCGCTGATTCTTTTATTGAATACCCCTGCTTTCGTAAACTGTTAGTGAAATCTATGAGCACAATCCCATTGTTTACCACAATCCCTCCCAACATAATGATTCCTAAATAAGCTACCACACTTAAGGGGGTTTTGGTTAAGATAAGAGTAAAAGCAACTCCGATTAAAGAGAGAGGGACGGTAAACATTATAATAAACGGCTGCCATAACGATTCAAATTCAGAAGCCATGATCATATATACCAAAACAATAGCTAAAACAAGGGCAAATGCCAAGCTGTTAAATGATTCTTTCATTTTTTCCTGCTCGCCGGAAATCTCTATAGTATAATCTTTTGAAGCAGAGAGTTTTTTGTTTACTTCTTCCACAATTTTGTTTACTTCTTTCATAACTTTTCCTAAAGGCCGGTTTAATATATTTGCTGTAACCAATACAGTTTTTTGTTGATTTATCCTTTGTATTTCTGTAGGGCCGCTTCCCTTCACGAAATAGGTAACTTCAGAAAGAGGAACCATATTTTCCAGAGGAGACCTTATGAGAATCCTTCTTAAATTTTCTAACTTTGCCCTGTCCTGGGATCGGAGCCTGACTCTTATATCTATGTCTTCTCCTTCTTCTCTTGCCTTATATTGAGTAGCTACATATCCTTTTAAGGCTACTTGTGCAGTGATGGCAATGTCTCGCGTGGATAATCCATATAATGATGCCCTATCTTTTAAAACATAAATTTTTGTCTCAGGGGTAGGAGCGACTAAGCTGGTTTTAATATTGTATAACCCGTCTATTCCGTCTATCCCTTTTTTAACTTTCCAGCTTATATCTGTTAATTTATTTAAATTAGGCCCTCTGATTTCAATTACAATAGGGGATGTTTCTTCTAAGGCCTGGCCTAAAGAGGTTTCCTGGGCGATATATTCTATCTGGGCGGATCTTAGCTCTCTATCTTTTTCCGCTTCTGACTTTAAGAAGGTTATTATCTCTTTTGTGGAACGTTTTATGTTTTTTCTCGCGGATAGTTTTTTGAGATTCACCAGTATTTGCGCTTGATGTGAGCCTAAAGCTTTTATCGAGGTTTCCTGGCCTTTTGATTTCTCTTCGCTTGACCCGATATTTGCCGTTACGTCTTTAATCTCAGGCACTTGTTCTAATAATATTCTTTCTATTTTCTTTGTCATTTTGTCGGTTACTTCTAACCTTTTTCCCGGAAGAAGCTCTAATTTAACTATAAATTGTCTTTGGTCGACTTCAGGCAAAAACCGCCTTTCCTGTTGAAAAAGCAGCCACAGGCTTATAAAAAATAGTATCGTAACTATCAGGATAATTAAGCCTTTAATTTCCAGAAGCGAGGAGAGAAAGCGGGTAAATCTTTGCGATATTTGAGGGCTAAGAGAAGAAGTCAGGCTTATTTTTTTTCCTTTCCCCAGGGAGATTATTACAGGGATCAAGGAAATGGCTACAAATATAGAAATGAAAAGAGAGAAAGTGATAGTAAAAGAAAGCTGTTTGAATATCTGTCCGGCTATCCCTACTACAAAAGCAAAAGGTAAAAATACCGCTACTGTGGTTAAAGTAGAACCTATTATCGGGGCTAATACTTCAGTGGCGCCTTCTCCGCAGGCATTTTTTAAGTCTTTTTTCATCTGTCGATGGCGGAATATATTTTCGATAACTACCACAGAGTTATCCACAAACATCCCCACGCCCAAGGCTAATCCTCCCAAAGACATCATATTGATATCAATTTTAGCGAAATACATAAGGCAGAAAGTAGCCATTAAAGATATGGGAATAGAGAGGGTAAGGGTAAGCGAAGAAAGGAAATCTTTTAAGAAGAAAAGGAGGACGAAGAAAGCGAGAATCCCCCCCTGGATAGCCGCGTTTTTTAAATTGGATATAGATTCGGTAATGAAAATAGATTGGTCATAGGTGATTTTGATATCTATCCCCGGGGGTAGTTTCTCTTTTAATAATTTTTTGATTTCTTTCCTTACTTTTTTGGCTACTTTAAGAGTGTTTACCCCTGATTGTTTTCGTATTACCAAAGAGATACTATCTTTGCCGTTATAGCGGGAGACAGAGGTTATGTCTTTTATGCGTTCTGTAACCGTAGCAATGTCTTTTAAATAGAGGAGCCTCCTGCTTCTTTTTTCTTCTTCTTTCTCTTCTCCTCTACGCCCTTTTTTTTCTTCTTCAGGCAGCTCCAAAGCCATGGGAGTTTCTTTTATTTCTTCTATTGTCTGGAATTCACCCATTGTCCGGATTAAATATTCATAAACATTTTCCTTTATTGTCCCGGCAGGATAGTTCAAATTCGCATTTTTTAGGTTTTCTACAATAGATACGATAGAAATTTGAGAAGCTCTTAACCGGGCCTGGTCTATCTCCACAAGAATTTCTTCCATATCGCCGCCGCTGATAACAGCAGAGGCAACACCGTCTATTTTTTCTATCGCTTCTTTAATGTATTTTTTAGTTGTTTTTCTAAGTTCGACAGAGGGTATATCCGCGGCGGTTACAGATAAATTCATTATTGGCAGTTCAAAGGGGTTGTATTTCATTACGACCGGTTCTTCACATTCGCGGGGGAGTTTTTCCTTAATTAAATCTATTTTTTCTCTTACAGATAAGGCGGCAAAGTCCATATTCGTTCCCCAGTTAAAGTCAATTATTACCAGGGAAAGCCCTTCTTTAGAGATTGATTTTATTCTTTTGACCTTATTTACCGTGCCGACAGCTTCTTCAAGGATTTTGGTTACTAAATTTTCAATTTCTTCAGGAGCGGCATTCTGGTAAGAACTTACTATGGTAATTTGCGGGTAACTGATAGAAGGGAACAATTCTTGAGGGAGCCTTACCCAGGAGATAAGCCCCAGGATCACAACGGCAGTAAAAACCATCATAGTGCTTACAGGCCTTTTTACTGATAAACGGGAAATACTCATAGTTTTTAGGTTATTGTAATTCTATATATAATATATTGTATTATCCTGTGGCTTTTAGTGTTAGTAAACAGAAGCCGTAAAGGTTTAATTTTATAGATGCCTGATTGTAAAGTTAACCCAAATAATGCAGTAGGC
>JAGLUN010000010.1 GCA_023134705.1 Candidatus Omnitrophota bacterium
AGTCGAGGTTACCATGGAAAAATGCAAAGGGACTTTTTTGTACATCTCAGTTTTTTCATAACTGTCTTGTTTGTAATTCATTGCGTATCCAAGTGTTTTTCAAATGCATTTTTCCGGTTAACCCGCCCCTCTCATCAATTAATTTGCATTAGCAAAATATAAATGAAAACTGATTAGCAGATAAAACACCTACGGGCAAGCCTGTGGTACCTTCCGCTAAAAACGGATCCGTCAAACTGTGTAGGCGAATGAATCATAATCCGCGAAAAAATTCCGGTTTCAATCTCAATTTACCGCTTATAGCAGCTGTAAGAATATTTACCAGCTTTTCTTTATCCTGAGGGAACCTGCCTTCAAGCGAAAGATAATTTGAAGCGTGATTACAACGAAACACAGTTTTTTCTAATTTAAGCCCTTCAATAATATCACGGGTTTCCTTTAACAACTCATAAGCATTCAACTCCTCAAACGCACCCTTTTTTAACTCTTCGTACAGGTCTGTTCCGGGAATAAACATAAGTGAAAGGAAAGAAAGATATCTGGGCTGCATCCTATTTAAAGCTTTTATCGTATCTCTTACATGCTCCCGGGAATGCCTTTTTCCACCTAAACCAAGCAGGACAATGATCGACGATTTTATTCGGGCTTCCGCGGCTCTTTTTACCGCTGCTACCATTTCATCTACGCTTGAAGGCTTACGGCAGGCATCCAGAATTTGCTGATTGCCGCTTTCCAACCCGATATATATAAGTTTCAACTTATGCTCATACAAATGGTTTAATTCTCGGCTGGTTCTTCTGGTAATATTATATCCGTTGGCATAACTTGAAATACGGGAAAGTTTCGGAAAGACTCTATCCAATTTTTCCAAAACCGGCAATAACCTATCATTACTAATCACAAGAGCATCGCCATCCATAAGAAAAACCCGTCTTGTGCCGGGATAGAACTCAGCCTCAAATTCGATATCGGACACAATTTCCTCATAACCTTTCATACTAAAAGGCTTATTCATATAGACTCCGCAAAAACTACACTGATTCGCAGAACACCCTGTTGTTATCTGCAAAAGGAAACTACCTGCTTCAGCAGGCGGCCTTATGACCGGTTCTACAAGAGCCACGGGATTACCTCCACAAAAAAAAAGCCCGGCTTAATGCCGGGCCTATTCGTTTTCAACTTATAATTTTACCACCTTTGTAGCCTGCTCGCCTTTAGGTCCCATTTGAACCTCTAACTCAACCTCCTCACCTTCGCTTAAACTCTTGTACCCCTCACCTTGAATTACGCTATGATGCACAAACACATCCTTACCTGAATCAAGAGCTATGAAACCAAAACCCTTCTTCTCATTAAACCATTTAACTTTTCCTTTCATCATACAAACACCAGCCTCCTTTTAATAAATGAAACACCCATAGGCACGCTGTCGGTGCCTTTCGTCTCTGACAGAGGCAGATGCGCCTTCAGGCGCAAAAGACAGATCCCCTGCCTGAGATGGGTAGGTACAGAGACGGATAACTTTACCTCCCTTCATCCTCTAAAGGGATATCGTTATCCTTTTCTCTCGCCTCCTCTTCCTGTTTATCTCTACTTTCTTCGATTTTTTCTTCTTTAAATTCATCTTCACCTTCTTTTATTTCAGCCTTATCCAGCTTAGTTTCATCGTTTTTTATTTCTTTTTCTTCTAAATCTGCCTTATCGTCTTCCTGTTTCCTGTTAATTTTTTTACTCGCGATTTCAATTTCTTTTCCGATGGCAGAAAAGAAATTTTGATAAAATTTTTCATCCTTAATTATTACTTCTCTCTCAGTAATTTTAGAGGCTTCTTTGCCTCCCCCTCCCGGCAAAGGAACCACCCATAAAAAGAAACGTGTCCGGTCAGCTACGTAAGCTTTCTGTGTCGTCTGGACAGCATTAAGATAAAGAATAGACTTACTTTCATCATCAGCTATTATTTTCGCCTGAAGCAGTAAAATAATTGTTCTCTTTCCTTTCTGAAAAAACCGCTTCGCTAAAATAAAACCTTTATCAACATTATCCTCTTCGATAATAAAATTCCTGGAGCATATAGCCTTAATTGTCTTTCGATAAAGGATCTGTTTCGGGATAAAGAATTCTTTGGAATTACAAAATGGTTCTTCCTTAAAAACCTCCTTATACGTACCTGTAGTTGAACAACCTGTGATCAGGAAACAAATAATCAATATAAAGACAAACACTTTTTTCATATTTTCACTTTTTTCCAAAATTAAATTATTACCTTCAAATGTTTAGCCGATTTTCAAACTATGAGAACCCTTCGGGCGAACTTTCCCGCCAAAGGCGGATTTCACTAAATATTTTAATTAAAGTATTCAACCGCCAAAGAAAAATTTCGATTGATGGATTTTACATTTCCACCCACGGGTTAAAGCCCCTGGCCTCCTGAGAAAACAGATGAAGCCAACAACCATTGTTTTTAATTTTAACATAACTACTAAGTTATGCAAGAATTTCTTCACCGGAAGGCAGACAAAGCCTCCCTCACCTGCAAGGTAGGATAAAGATTCACAAACCCATCCTCTTCCAAATTCCTAAATAATGCCCCCCCCCTTATCGGCAAAACTAAAATATCCTTCGTTTCCAATAATTATATGATCTAATAGCTTTATTTGCAATACTCCACCGGCTTTAAGCAATTCTTTGGTAAACATTTTATCTTCCCGACTTGGTAAAGGATTCCCTGAGGGATGATTATGGACACAGATTATCGATACGGCAAAATTCTGTAAGGCTTTCTGAAATATCTCCCGTATTACCGGATTTGCCTGGTTTACCGTACCTTCGATTATTTCAACGACATCAATAACTATATTCTGGGAATTAAGAAGTATAAGTTTAAATACCTCTTTTTTCAAATCCCGCATTCTAGGGATTAAAGCCGGAATTAAAATTTCTACCACATCTCTGGAAGACTTTATTTTAGGCTTTCGTTCCTTTATTTCCTCTTCCCCAAACCTTCGCCCGATCTCAATTGCCGCTTTTATCTGAGCGATCTTAGCAAGACCTAAACCTTTAAATCCTTTCCAGAGAGACAAATCAGTATGAGACATTTTACGGAAGGTTTTGAATTTTTGCAAAATTTTTCTTGCTAAATCTATCGCGCTCTGTCCTTTTACCCCGGACCGTAAAAGAATAGCTAAAAGTTCGGTATTCGACAGTTTATGCTCGCCTTGTTTAAAAATTTTTTCGCGCGGACGATCTTCTTCCGGCCAGGATTTTATACCGGAGAAATATCTTTTTGGATACGATTTTGCCATAATTATAAAAGATTGTTCTTATTATAGCAAACATCAGTATTAATGAAAGCGATTAACTACAAAATGAAAGTTAGAAATAACCCCAAGGGAATCCGAAAAATAATCTTGAACAAGCGCAAGAAAGATGTTAATATACGATGTATACTAAGTTTAAAAAGGAAATTTGTATATGAAGTTCAAAAAAATCAATAATTGGGTTGAAATTGGCATTCTTAGTTTTGTTAATTTAATTCTTTTAATCGCGATTATAGTCGTCTATAACTTAACCAGTCCTTTATGGATTTTTTTGCTTTATATCGTATTTTTAAACTGCGGGATTTTTCTTTCACACAAGCAAAAATTTGAAAAATCAAATCTCTTTCTTTCCGAGAAAGGGAAACGATTAATGTTTATGAAATCCTACCTCCCTTACGTATTGCAAACTATGTTCTTTTCGCAATGCTCTTTACTCGTTGCCTGGATTCTTTTAAATATGTAAACCGAACTTGCCGGCATTTTTCGCTAAGCGGGTAAAGCGGATTAGTCTTTCCTGCCCCTAAACTGCAGGAAAGGTGATAACTAATTACTGGTTTCAATAAAGAAACGAAAGGATATGCTATGGGACTTAAAATCGTAAAAACTGATTCTTTCACAATCGATGAGCAAACCTTAAACGGAACTACCAGCGCAAACGAGGTAAGATCTCAAGTTATACAGAGCGCTAGGAATTTCAAAGAATCATGGAAAGATCTCGCCCGGTCATTACATATCGTATGGGAAGAAAAGTTCTATAAAGAATGGGGTTATGATACTTTTGACAGATATACAACCAAAGAAATCCACATACGAAAACACACAGCGATGAAGCTTATTCATTCCTACTCTTTTCTGCAAAAAGAAGAGATAAAACCCTTAAAGCATCAGGATGGAGCTGCTGAAGAAACAACGGCTTTAAGTTTCGAAGCTGTAAACTTATTACGGCAAGCTAAAAAAAATCTTGATAATGACACATATAAAAACATAAAAAAAGATATCTTAGGAGAAAAAAATAATCTGGAAGACATAAAAAAAGACCTGACTTTACTAATCCGGCAGCGGAAAGATATTGACCCCGAAGCTGAACGGAAAAAGCAAAACAGCATTATTATAAAACGATTTTTATCCACCTTAAAGGCCTTAAAGCGGGACATCGAATTCCTTAAGCTGCTGCCTATGCCTATTACCAAAAACATCGACGAATTAATCCATAAAATCGAAAATCAAATATCTTAAATATTAAGCCCCATTTTTTCAGGCTTTTTTTGCACTCTCCAACGCATTCCTCCCGCTACTCCCTGGGCGACGTTCGATAAATGATCTCCAATCTTCTCAAGGTTATCAACAAAGTCCAAAAACACAATCCCGGATTTAAGATTACACTTACCTTGATTTAACCGGGCAACGTGTGATTTTTTGAGTTCTATCTGGAACTGGTTTATACGTTCCTCACGAATAAGCACATTCTCGGCCAATCTAAAATCACTTGATTTCAATGCCCCTTCTGTCTCTATCATCATGGCACTAAGCTCATTCCACATCAAAGTTAACTCCTCTATTGCCTCATTAGTAAAAGGGAGCTTTTTTTCTACTTTACGCTCAGCAAGTTCCACTATATTCTCCGAATGGTCTCCGATCCTTTCAACATCGTTAACACTATGAATTAAAACCGGTAATTCTTCGGATTGGGCCGGGGTAAGAACTCTCTGGGAAAGCTCCACAAGATATTGGGTTATTGCCGACTGAAGATTATCAACGGTTTGTTCTAATTCCGGCACCAATTTCAATTTATTTAATTTGTTCGCAAGAAAACTTTTTACGGCAATAGAAACCGATTCCGACGCTATCCCAAGCATACGAACAGTCTCTCTTTGAGCCTGCCCCATAGCTATAGAAGGAGTCTCCAGGAGATGTTTCTCTAAATATTGAGGCCCAATTTCAACCCCGCCTTTTTTCTTGGGAATCAACCAGACACACATCTTTTCCAATACTCCGATAAAGGGTAAAAAAACAAGCATATTTATAACGTTAAAAAGGCTGTGGGAAAGAGCTATATAAAACATGATATTTTTCAGAGTTATCTCACCGGGAATAATAAAACCAACAAATTTTTCAAACCATCCTATATAGACAAAAAATAACATGTAAGCGACACCGATTATATTAAACAAAGCATGGGATAAAGCGGTACGCCTCGCGGTAACATTTGTTCCCACAGACGCCAGTCCAGCCGTAATCGTAGTCCCGATATTATCTCCCAGTATTAAAGGTAAAGCCGCAGGAAAACTTATAACACCGCTAAATGCCAATACCTGAACAATAGCAATCGTAGCGCTGGAACTCTGGAGCAACATAGTAAAAACCATACCGACGACAACTCCTATAAGGGGGTTGTCACTGAATGAAATAAAAACCTCTTTAAGATACTGGCTTTGTTTTAACGGCTCGAAGGCATCTTTCATAAATCCTAAGCCAACAAATAAGATACCAAACCCCATAATGACCTGCCCCCAAAATTTGGCATTTCTGGTTTTGGAAAAAGTATTCATGGCAAATCCAATACCGACAAGCGGAAGGGCATAATGAGTAATCTTAAAAACTGACATAACAGATACAAGCCAGGCAGTAAAAGTCGTTCCGATATTAGCCCCTATTATAACGCTAATGGCCTGTCGTAAAGCGAGAAGGCCCGCGTTCACAAATCCCACTACCATCACACTTGTTACACTGGAAGACTGAATAAGGCAGGTAATTACGGCGCCGGCAATGACACCTAGAATAGGAAGCTTTGTAACTATATTTAAAATATCTTTAAGACGATCACCGGCTATCTTCTTCAATCCTTCGGACATAGTCTTCATACCAAAGAAAAAAAAGCCAAGGCCGCCGATTAATAAAAATATTACTTCCTTCGTAATCATTTATAGGTTTTTACTACTTATCCTTTTAGAACTGTTTTTTATACTTAGCATAAAACTATAACAAAATGAGTATTAATGTCAAGAATTTAAACCATATTTGTCATTTAAGAATTAAAAGTGGACTGTTCTAGAGCCATTTAAATTTTAAAAGTGCAGTTTTAAAATTTAGCTATATGGGAATATTAAAGCAGATCAGAAAAGAGAAATAAATGCATGTTTGCATCAACGTCCCCCAAATTCTCAAATTCTTTTGGCGGAGAGGGGGAGATTCGAACTCCCGGATCCTTACGGATCACGTGTTCTCCAAACACGCGCACTCAACCGGGCTATGCGACCTCTCCAAAAAAAACATACAGACTGATTCATAATCCCGGTAGAATCGGGATTAACCCAAAAAATACGGCTGGGAATTAGCAAAATTTATAGCTCAAAACTCATGAACGTGTTATATAAAAAGTGCCGAGGACAAAAAAATCCCCCTTTTTATTCATTCCCGGGGGGACTAAAAATCCTGAGTTTCAACCTTCACCTGTACCAAACTCAACAGGTAGCGGATAAATCATTCTGCCTGCAAATGACAGAAAACTGTACTGGCGATGGACGCGCTATCCTATTATTTCATTCGCTACAATTAGCTTGTCAATCCTTTTCAAATTTTCCGCCAGAGGCGGAACCAGCCTCTGACAGCCTCTGACAGGCAAGGACTAACCTCATATTACTTGCCCTTTATTATCTTTCTCAACATCTCCTTTTCTGCTTTATCCCAAATTTCTACCTCTTTACCCTCCGGCCTTCCTATTTCTTCCCAAATATAATACGCTCTTGTTTTTATAGCCTGAGAAATTTCTTCCAGAGTCAAATTAAAGAGTTCTTCTTTTTTCGAAACCGGCCTTTTTTTAGCAATCTGTTTTACTGCTTGTTTCGCGGACTGTCTCACTGTTTTTTTTGCCGCCTGGAAAATCTTTTTCTTCTTACTCGTAACCATACTAACCCTCCTTTTTCTCTTCACCTTATTTGCGATCATTCGCATTATCCATTATCACACCTTATTCGCCGGTCAAAATGAACAAGACAAACTAAAACGTTTCGTATTCACACGGTTAACGAATAAAACCGTTGTTTGCTGATAGACTTTCTCAAACCCCGATTCTGACGAAGATACAGAATATACCGGCAGGATAAATACATCAGCTTTGTCAAATTTAAAAAGGAGTTTAATCTTCTTAAAATTATCTTTAAACTCCAACGTCCGGATCTGCTTGTATACTCTTTTTTGCTTAGATAATAAATCAGAGCCTTCTATTATTATATGACTGGGAGAGAGAAAGAAAAAATTAAATTCCACGCCAAAATCATAACAGTCAAAAATATTATTTACCTTAAATTCGTAATCCGCCTCTATCTTCATCTTATTAGAGAAACTTATTTTTTTGCGGAATTCTAAATCTTCCTCTTTATAGGCATAGATTAAATCTATTCCCCCTTTAGCCCTCTTTAAGGCCTCTGAATAAACTGCTCCAGCTAGACTTCTAAATTTCCTCTGGTAATCAAAATCATTAAGGCTGATATCTTTATCCAAAATATGGTCGACCAAAGATACCTTTTCATAACGGTCATAAATAAGATAATTATCTAAATTCTTCTCTTTACTCCGGGTTATCTCATGGATACTAGCACTATCTTTTGTGTCTGTGTTCAGGGTTTCTTGAATCTTTCGATGGTATGATTCCTCTCTGCGGGTAATAGTATTAAGAAGATTAAATGCCTCTCTCCTCAGACTTAACTCTAAAAGCGTCCCTCCTTTGGGAGAAAAAACACAGATCAAGCCTTTATTCCTTAATACTGTCTCCTCATTTCCGTCAAGGTCAATGTCGTATTTTTCCGTGTTTAAAGCCCTGTTTTTTGCCGCTTTATCGAATTCATTCTCCGCTTTTATCAAATTTTCGTAAACCGCACTTCTTATATGCCCCAGGTAGAACCCCCCGAAAATACCATGCCAATAGGCACAATTACATTGACCTTGCCACAAAAAATCAAAAGCCTTTTTATCGTTCTCCGGTTTCCCTTTCCGGTTAATCTTCTCACTTAAAAAAAGCATCCTTTTATGCATATAGTTTAAACGGGGGTATTTTCTATAAAAATTCCTAAAAAAGCCTCCTCTTACAAAATCTTGATACTGTTGGCATTGAGAATCCTTTTTAAGATAATTCTGCAAATTTTCATAAACCGTGTAACCCGCCGGTTCCAGAACCCACTCCCCCATCTCTTCATACGAAGCAGTAGGTAAATAAACTATCCCTTTAGACTTGAATTTATTAACCGCCTCCGCCGCAGTTATTGTCTCGATTGTTTCCGTATTTTCGCTAAGAAGTGAAAAAAAATTCTTTAGCCACCCCTTTTTATAAACCCAATCATAAGTAGAAGGCCATAAACCGAACTTTTCACCGTCATCGAATAAAGTAACAAGTCTGTCTCCCTTCTCCGGGCAAAAACTTTTAAGTAAATCTACTGCTTCATGTGCCTGAGAAAAAGGTATCTTATACCGTAAACTCTTACTTATCGGAAATACTGCTATGGATTTAAAAGATTCTTCGCTTAAGTAATATCCAAAGATTTCATTCTGGGTAAAACCAGCGTAACGAAAATGGGTATCATCCAAAAAAGTATATTTAAGGCCGGCTAAATTTATTACCTTTGCCAGATAGGGCTCCCAGACCCTCTCGGCAATCCATATCCCCCTGGGTTCTCTGCCGAAATTCTTCTTGATAAATTGATTCATAAGCTTTATCTGTGCCGCTTTATCTTTATCGGATATCAATGGTAAAATCGGTTCATAATACCCTCCGCTTATAATTTCTAACTGTCCTTTTTGAGTCATCTTTCTTAATTTAATGATGAACCCTTTCTCATTTTTACCAATCCACTCATAAAGAGGGCCGCTTATGTGGAGGTTACACTTTATCCCAGGATAATCCTCTAGAATTTCTATGAATGGTGAATAACAATCATTGAATGCTTTCTCAAAAATGTGGGGAAAGTTTCCAACCGGCTGATGATTATGAACACCAAAAATAAAATATACTTTACCCATAATAACCCTTTATTCTCTTCTTAATACTATTCGCCATACGCCATTAGCTATATGCCATTAGCCATATGCCATTTGCCATTTGCTATTTGATATACGCTGGCAGTTTCTTATTTAAAAGACGGTAGATTTCCTTTATATAGGTTAAAAAGATACCTTTAAAATCTCCACTTGGTTCATAAAAAGTATTCCACCAGTTCCAATCGCTGCCTTCAAGAACATAAAAATAGTCCATGAGTTTTGAAAAGTTTTTGGATTCGTTCCCGGCTCTTTCTATTAAATCCCTTGTTTTCCTTAACAACTGCCAGTTTAAGTTGTTCTCTTTTGAACCGATCCATACACCAAAATCGCTGTTTATCCAGGAACCGGGGGATAACCTTTCCAATCGCCGGGGATTCGAATGTTTAATAAAGTCTCCCGGCAAGGCAGTTTGGAGAATATTACTTTTCTCTAAATGCTGATACATTGTTTCTAAAAAATCTATACCGTTATTCTTATAATATTCCCAGGCGTTTTCTCCATCCATAATAATACTAATCGCTCTATTCTTCACAATACCCTTTGTGTGGTAATGAATACGTTTAAAATGTTCTAACAAATCATTAGCGGCAAATACCGGATCCCATCCTTGATAAATAAAACTTATGGCATCGGACAAATTTCTATCCCTAAAAAGCATCTTTACTCCGCCGAAATTATAAGCCTTATAGATAAGATGCCTCTGGTTCTTAATTAAATCATAAGAGACATAATCAGTGGTAAGGCTGTTAAAAAGGATCCCTTCATCCAGGCCAATCCAGTTAAAACCTTCTTTGTGATAAATTCTTGCCACATCCTCGGAAATACTCCCTTCGGAAGGCCAGCTCCCCTTTACGTCTTTATTAAAAATGTTCCGGAATATTTCCTTTGACTTACGCAAGTGCCAGATGCAATCTTCGGGGTGAGAAAATCTTGAAACCGGCTTTTTAAGGTGAGAGAAATCTTTTAAAATATCGGTATCGTTTATAAGCGGAAGAATCGGGTGGTAAAAAGGCGTTACTGTAATTTCAATCTTTCCCGCTTCGAGTAATTTTTTGTAAAGCGGTATTATACGGGCAATAATTTTATATTGTTTTTCTATAACATATTTCTTATCATCTGTCGTATAGTCTCTCCCTTTCTTTTTTAACGCTCGTAAATTCTTATCTTCTTTAAAGGTGTACGGGGAAAACCAGCAAAGGTTAAAAAGAATTTGTAAGTCCATAATATCCTGGTAAGAGAATTTCTTCCCGGATAGTTTTTTATTATTAAGTTGCAAATATCGTTTATTCGGTTTTATAAATCTATCAAAATTAATCGAAAAAAACCTGTTTTTAACAAAATCCTTCTCTTTTTTTGATAAATATTTCGGATTTTTTAAAGTAAGGGTTAAATAATAATCTTTTGCCCGGTTACAGGCGTAATCCTGAATCTGATCCAGAAGTGTTCCGCTAAAGTTAAAAGCAGCTTTGGCTTTATCGAACTTATTAAGCGTTAAAGCCATGCCATAATAATCTTTAACAGCGTGTAAACGCACCCACCCCAGGTAATAATCTTTCTTTAACGGCAATTTATAAAAAGGCTGGTGCATATGCCACAGGAATATAACTTGTGTAGGATTTTTCATCTCTAGGATTGGAATATGGAGTATTCTATTTCAGGAAAGATATTGTCTTTTCTTTCAATATCCTCTAAGACCTCAAAATTGTAAAAGTCCCTTTCTAAATAGGTTTTCAAAAGGTAAAATCTTTCCAGATGCGTAACTGTTCTTTTTTTGCCGTATTCCGAAAAAGCGCCTGTTTTCATCATAAAAGGCCAGTCGCTGGATTGCGCCAGGAGAAGTTCTCTTGCCATCTGGTTAAGAACTCTTCGTTTTATTCCATTATTGTGTTTATATTTATCCGCTGCCTCAACCATTCGCTCTGCTGCGCGGTGTAGATGAGGGTATATCCAATCATTGGAGCCATTAAGCCATACTTCATAATACCCCTTCCAACCCCAACTGGAAGGAGAAGGATTTATAACTTGATTTTTAGGATATAGCTTAAGATACCTTGACGGAGTGGTCAATTTTATTGTTTTCTGGTCAAAGGTTATCTTCCGTATGAGGAATTCAATCCATTCAATTCCTTCGAACCACCAGTGACCAAAAAGTTCAGCATCGTAAGGCGCAACAATTATAGGTTTTCTGTCTAAAAGACCCTGTAAATGTTCGACCTGCTTTTCCCGGTTAAACATAAAATTCCCCGCCTGCGCAGCAGCCTTCTTACGGGCATCCTCCGGAGAATAAGGCTCTTTGTGAAGATCCGGACCGGTAATTTTATAGTATTTTATCCCGGTAAAGATCCTTGTTCCGCAGGAAGATATATATGGCTTTATGTAATCATAATCTAAATCAAAGCCAACATCACGATAGTACTCACGGTAACTATAATCTCCAGGATACCCCTCTACGGTAGACCATACGCTTTTTGAAGATTCATTATCTCTACCAAACACAGCGACTTTGTTCTTTGTATAATAACTGGAGTAAACTCCGAACTTAGGCCGGGGCCTGGCGAATAATACCCCGTGAGATTCTAAGAGAAAATACTTTATATGGTTTTCTTTTAAGAACTTGTCCACACCCTCAAAATAGCCGCATTCCGGAAGCCAAATCCCTTTAGGATGATCAGAAAAATGTTTTATGTAAGAATTTACGCCTGCTCTAATCTGCGCCTTTACTGCCTGGGGGTTAACACCCAAAAGAGGCAAAAAACCATGAGTTGCCGCGCAGGTAATTATTTCTAAATTGCCTCTATCCTGATATTTCTTAAATTCCTCTATTAAATCCCGGTTGTATTGATTAAGGAATTTATTTTTGGTCATACTAAACCGGTGGTAATACATTAAGGCTAACTTATGAAAATCCGGAGAAAACCGTGTGCGATCTATCTCTTTTTCGCTCAGCTCAATCATTTTATTTAAATAACGAACATATCTGTCCTGAAGCAAAGCATCACTCATCATATTACACAGAGAAGGAGATATATTCATAGTAAGATAAAAATCAATCCTGTCTCTGGTAAGGTTTTCAAACATAGAAAGAAACGGGATATAAGTTTCTGTCAAAGCCTCAAAAAACCAACGTTCTTCCAGAAACTCTTCATATTCCGGATGACGCACAAAAGGAAGATGCGCGTGTAGGATTAAAGCTAAATATCCTTTTTCCATTTTTACATCCTTTTCTTAATTTCTGCAGAGTTTAAAATTTTTATTACGAATTCTTGCTCCTTAAATTCACAAACCCGCTGCTTTTTAATCTTACTTCTTGGTATATCTCTTGACCGCGGGAACAACCTTTCTTCTGTCTTTTTTGTCTTTTGAGACAGCTACTACTTTATATTGGAAATTTCCTTCCGGTAAAGCGTACCTTAAAGAAAACGTCCCATCGCTTTTTAATTTAACTTTTTTGCCTTCTACTTCTACATTAGCATCCGCGTGCGTTCTTCCATAAAGAATAAGCTCAGTCCATACCTCAAGAAAAAACTGACGGGGTTTTTTACCTCCGACCATAGCCGAAGAAATACTGCTAATTCCCGGGGAAAACGCCCCGCTGGATATTTGATATTTTATAAGCTCCTGGAGTTTCTTCCTCCTCTCCAAAGAACTCCTCCCTAAATCGTAAACTCCCAAAACCTTAAAGTATTCATCATCCGGGAGGATCCATTCCGCGTCAAGAACATCAGAAATTCCGAAATAAGGAGTTTTAATTCTGTTGGAACGAGCAACCGGAAAAAATTTACCGCTGAGAGTTTTTAAACCGATTTCTACACACCATTCTCTTTCCGGATTATTCACGTTTATATACCAATTGTTCACCTCAAAATTTATGTCAATATCAAAATAACCATTGGCACTATTGCTTTGAAAATCTTTTATCCCCGAAACGTCATAAACCCGTAAAGTCCACTTTAAATTCTCTCTCTCCTGTCCCGGGATAGAAGAAATAACTTCACTTATCTTTTCTTCGGAAATATCCCAATAGGTATGTATCCACCAAGGATCACGAGCAAGCAAAGTAATACGATTATCATAATATTTGTAAGGCAAATTAAATTCCTTGGTTTCTTCGTTATAATCAGGCTTCGCAGTAGCGACAAATTTAGAGATTTCTACCATTTCTTTTTCTTCGTTAACAGTAACAGACTGGGGGCTACTTGATAACAAGGCTTCTTTTAACGCTGGTTTTTTAATCTCGGCTTTTTTCTTTTTTGCATAAGATAAAGATACTTTTCTTTTGATTGTATTTTTAACTTTTCGTTTTATAACTTTCATCTGACTTTTTATTCGTTGTAATCTCGGAGTAGATGTCTTCTTCGACTTTGATTTCCCGGAAACACTTTCTTGATTTTTTATGGCTTTTTTCATATCTCCCCCCCTTTTAGTAGGAAAATTGTATCATTATGCACTTATAGTGTCAACTTTTAAATACATTAAACACAGCAGGGCACCAAATATCCAGCCTCAGGTGTCAAAGACTAATCCGTCAAAAACAATTCAAACCCTGAGAGTCAGATAATTAGTTATTTTACAATATCCTTCTAAGGGAAAAGAATCCGGCCGTATCCCCAGATCCAACCCTGTATTTTTGGCTGCTTCGCTTAGCAGTTCTTTATCATATGCTGGATTCAAAGCATTTATAAGCTTTTTACGACGCCCGGCAAATGCTGTTCTTATCAGCTTAAAAAATAGTTTTTCATCTTTAACTTCATAAGGAGGAGCCTTCAAAAAATCCATCTGCACGAAAGAAGAATCAACTTTCGGCCGGGGCCGGAAGGCAGTATTAGGTATCTCAAAAATAATTTTTGCTCTGCAAAAATACTGGACATAACAACTCAAAAAGCTATAAGATTTATCTCCGGCTTTAGCGCAAAGTTTTCCGGCAAATTCTCTCTGAAAGGTAAAATACGCTCTCTCAACCCAGGCTCGCTGATTTATAAGACATTTTATAAGCTGATTACTTATGTAATAAGGAACATTGCCAACAAGCACCAGACGCTTCTTAAAAACACTCAGATCTATTTTTAGAATATCTCCCGTAATCACCTTGAAGTTATCGTAAAAAGAAAAATGTTTCTCCAGGATTGTTACCAAACGAGTGTCAAGCTCCACACAAAAAAGGCTGTTGACTTTATTTATCAAATGCCGGGTAATCTCTCCTCTACCCGGACCGACCTCCAGCACGTCTTTACCTTCCACATCCAGAGAATCAATTATCTTTTTTATGTAACTATTTTCCGTCAAAAATACCTGTCCCATCTCTTTATTAAACTTCATAACAACAATTAGGGTTAGAAAATGGATAACAGTACCAGTAAAATCTTAAACCCAAATAATGCAGTTAGCAT
>JAGLUN010000011.1 GCA_023134705.1 Candidatus Omnitrophota bacterium
ATAAGCCTTTTTATTTGCTTTTTAGAAACTAACCCGAAATTTGTGGTTATAGCTACCTGCAATTGTTTTTTCCGGGCAAATTCTATAACCTCCATTAAATTTTTATGCATAAAGGGCTCTCCACCGCCGGTGAACCGGATTTTTTTTGTGCCTAATGAAGCTAAATTTTCTATTAATTCAAAAAGCGCATGTTTTGGCAATTCTTTTTTTAACCAATCAGAAGAAGGTTTATCTTTATCAAGCAATGGTGAATAAAGCCAGCATGAGATACATCTTAAATTGCACTTATTGGTAGGATCGATTACTACTTGTTCCGGGCCTGTAAATACTTTCCTGCCATGGATAATTCCCGCGATAACAGGATCTTTGTGGTATTTTGAATGACTCTTCTTTTTTTGAGACGTTATCTTACGTGCGATTTTTAACGTATAAGCTAAGCTTTTAAACATAACCTTTTCCGGAAAACTCAACATTTGCAGCCTGTTATGCATCCATGTATTTCTACCTATATCATCGCAGCTTTTATAGCAGCCCGCTTCTTTTGTGCCGGAATCATTGCCTATAAGTTTAAAAAACGGATCATTTTTCTCATAAGTCAATGTTTTCTTCCGAAAATATTCTTGTTTCTTTGAATTCCATATTTCAAAAAATCTATTTGTATATAAAGACCCTGTAGGGATTCGATGCGCTTTAAGGCAAGAATGAACTTCTCCACTAGGAACTATTCTTGCAAAAAGCCATCCGATATAACAAGGTATACTATCAATAATATTCCTGTCATACTTTGCCTCTTTAGCATCTTCAAATACAGAAATTCTTCTTAAAAATTGCTCGAACCGGAAAATTAAAACATTTGTACCTCTTAGTTCACCTCGCTTATTCAATTTAGATTTGATCTCCGCGCACGACCGCCCCAACTCAACAAGCTGCTGTTCATTTAGCGCCAAAACGTCTGTAACATTAGGAATAGTATCCACTAGAGTAAACTCTAAAGATTCTGATCCAGTGCTCTTTGCGAAATCAACCATTTTCTCAACCTCAAAGTAATTCATATTAAAAATAACATTATAAAGTTTAATCTGAGGTTTATCTTTTTTATGCGTATTCACATAAATAAGATTTTCTTTTATCTTATAAAAATCATCTTTAACCCGATTCAGGTGAGTTTTGACATAAGTATCTGCCGTTGCCGCCCAAGTACTTACGGTAAGGAAATCTACTCCTATGTTGATAAGCCGATCCAGCCTTTCTTTATTAAGTAAAGTGAAATTAGTATTGACATGACAAACCAGCTTTTTCTTTTTAGTGTATTCTAAGACTTCCATAATTTGAGGATGCATAAAAGGCTCACCTCCGCCCGAATAATATATTTCTGTCGCACCCATATGAGATATTTCATCAAGAAACTCTTTAACCATTGCTAATGGCAAATATTGTTTTTTTTCTTCTTTAGATAACCGCGGTGTTTTAAAAAGAGGGGAATTGCACCAGCAAGCGATACAGGTATTATTACAATTATTAGTTAGGTCTATTTGAACATGGAATGGGCCTTTATACCCATGTTCTCCGTCATATATGCCTAAAATTTCTAAATATCTTTCTTTCAAATTTCTGGGAGTTACATTATATATAATTCGTTTGATTGTTCTTTTTACCCCCTCTCTTGAAACATGATCCATAATTGCCCTAAAATACGATTTTTTCTCTTTGCCCTGTATCATTTGCGCGCTCACTTGTCTTTCACTTTTACAAACATCTTTTTTCGTAAATTCTTTTATTCTCTTTTCAATCTCTAAATTCATGCCCCAGTTGTCGCAACTTTTAACGCAATTTAACTTAGAAAAATAGCTATTGCTCTTAGGCAAATTTTTAGCTTTAAATCTAAACTCTTCATACAAAGAAGAATGCCATATCTTAGAAAAACCAGCTTTATAAAGGCTGCCTAAAGGAAACTTCGCTGCCTTACAGCAAGGGATAACTCTTCCATTTGTCAAAATACGAGCATAATACCATCCTATATAACACGGAATAGTATTGATTTGTTTTTCATATACGCCTTTTTCTAAATCAGAATAAAGCAGTCTTCTCAAGAAAGAGCCTATTCCCAATATATTTAAGAGCTTTACGTCAATTGCCATCGTATCGTCTAAACAATTATCTTTCTCTTTACATCCTTTGCAAATTTTATTCTTAAACTTGTACCAAAAAACAGCGGGATGAGTGTCTCTTACGGAAGTTGACTCTGAGACGATAATCCTCTTATCTGTTATATTATGCCCTTCTTTACAGATCAAATAATCACTATATTGAGCAACGCGAAACCCATCTTTATAACTTTTCCAAATCTTTCCAAAATCAAGGAATTCTTCCTTTATAAAACTATCCAAAGGCGCTTCTTTAGGCGCATTAAAAAACACTAAATCTTTTCTATTTCTTACAATCTCTAATTGTCTTATTATTTCTTTCCTGTGCGTATCGATTATAGCTATTGCTTCTGTTTTACCAGGGATTAGGTCAACGGTTTGGAACTCTACAGAATCAGCATCCACATATTTCGCGAATTCAACCATTTCTTTAATATCATTATAATTTTTACTGCAAATTACATTGTATAACTTTAAATGTGGTTTTAAGTAATTATATTTATCCTTATAAGATTTTAGTATCTTCAAATTGGTTTTAATCTTCTTAAAATCTATCTCTGTCTTACCGGGGTGAGTCAAAATATAGCTTTCCACATTTCCCGCCCAGATACTAGCAGTAATTAAATCAACTTTGTCCTTCACGAGCAACGCTGCCATTTCCTCATCAATAAGCGCAGCATTAGTAATTATGTTAAGACGTATATTTCTTGATTTTATAAATTTTATCACCTCTTTTATTTTTGGATATAAAAATGGCTCTCCTGAACCAGAAAGAATTATTTCCTGAGTACCTAATCTATATAACTCTTCTATTAATCTTTCAACCAAATTAAACGGGAGTTCTCTTTCACCCTCTGGAAAAACTTCTTTTTTATCGACTAAAGGAGAATGGACCCAACACCCTATGCAGGTGCTGTTGCATTTATCGGTTAAATCTATCTGGACAACATAAGGCCCACTAAAAGCTCTCCTGCTATTTTCTATTCCTTTAAAAATCTCCTGCCAAATGTCCAAATTCCTCCTCATATTCTTCTTATAAATTTTTTTCTATGCGATAGAATATAGTTCAAATAACTATTTGTTTTCCTAACTGCTCCGCTCAAACCATATCTGTGGTAGTAATCAAAAAATCTCCTCACATTTCCCCAAAAACCTCTTTTCTTTCTTTGGAAATCTAACCATGCTCTATAAGCATACTGTTTTGCGTTCTCTAAATCTGATGGAGAAAGATCACCCGGCTTAAAAACACAACTATGATGGCCATCATATAATGACCAATTTTTAGTAGTTATCCTTCCTTCTTTATCCAATTTTTCAAAAATTTCTGTTCCCGGGAAAGGAGTAAGAATTGAGTATTGGACAGAATCGGGAGCTAATTTTAAACTGTAATCTATGGTTCTCCTAATTGTTTCTTTTGTTTCCCCTTCTAAACCAAAGAGAAAAGTTAAATGGACTTTTATCCCTAAAGATTTTGTGAATTTAATCATTCTCTCTGCCTTTGTTAAATTTAAATGCTTGCCGCATCTATCTAATAACTCTTGAGAGCTGCTCTCTACTCCATACTTTACCGCCCAAAGGCCTGCTTTTTTTAAATTCTCCAAAATTTCCTCATCCATCAAATCTGCTTTTGCCATAATCGCCCAAGGGGTTTTATTTAAACCTCTTTTGATAATCATATCGCAAAGCTTCAATGTGTTCTCTTTGCGAATATTAAAAGTATCATCATCGAAATATAATGACTTAACCCTTTTTTTTCTTATCAAATATTCCATTTCATCTACCACATCAACAATATCTCTTGTTCTATAATTTCTACCTCCAAAAAGGACTTGCGGCCATAAACAAAAATTGCAACCAAATGGACACCCACGCGAAGCAAGCATCTGAGCTGAAGGATGAGGGATATTGCCGGGTAAATCCCAATATTTCTCCATCGGAAGAGTGTCTCTGCAGGGCCAGGGTAAAATATTTATATCAAAAGGTCTTCGAGGACGGTTTTTAACTACCTTATCCTTCCCATTTTTCCACATCAGACCTTCCACAAAAGAAAAATCCCTCCTTTTTTTAATAATAGTCTTTATCAACTCTAGAAGGGTAACTTCGTATTCTCCATACAAAACAAAATTAATAAAACTATATTTCTCCAAAAATTCCGGTTTATAAATCTCTGGATGGGGACCGCATAGAACTATAGAAATGCCTAAAGAGGAAATCTTTCTTAGCAGCTCTATATCATAATAAAAAGATGGCACCGAAGTTTCAGTGACTAAAACATCAAAATCCATCCCTGATAATTTCTCTATAAATTTATCCTCAGGAATCTCTTGGGCAATGGCATCTATTAAATCAGCCTCAACACCATTCTTTCTTAGAAGAGAAGTGCTATAAGCGAGGAAAAAAGGAAAAGGCAAATAATTGACCTCACTCGCATCTTTTATATGCGGCCACCTTGAGCCTGCCCTTACGCCCCCCTTTTCCCCTTTCTGCCAAGGAAGGTTAACTAATAATACTTTTATTTTTTTATCTAATTTTTTGTTTTTTTCCTTTCCTTCTATTTCTGTTTTTAAATAATCTTGGCGTAAACTTTCTATCTTATTATCTAAAATGCTGCTTTCTTCAAATAACCTTATTTCTCCTGAAAAAAGATAATAAAACCCGGGAGGGTAACCCTTTTTTTCTTCCGTATCTATATACCTAAACCCGATGATATAAGCATTGATATCCAAGGAAGGGGTCTGAATGAGAGGTAAGAATTTTTTCTTGTCATCAAAAGATTCTAATGCAAAGGAAGGTAAAGGCTCATCTCCCGTAAAGAATCTCGCTCCCACCAAAGATGTAAAAGAATCATTAAAACATGAATTATGCCAACGGTTTTCTAAACGAAAAAAATCTCCCTGTTGATAATTATTAACCCAACTCTTATATCGGGGATTAATAAGGCTTAACAAACGGAATTCATCAATATGCAGCCATTCCTCTACCTCCATATTTACTTGCCAGTGTATTTTGTGCTCACTCTTCATGCTTATATACCAAGTTTGACTCAAAGGCAAATCTCTAAAAACTATCTTGATCTTAAAACAATTTTTTCCTTCCTTTAAGATCCGCCAATCTGCCTTTGAAGAATCCGTCCATAGCCCCAGAGTATTAATGGCAATATTTAAGCCTCCTTCCTGAGTAACTTTGCAGCCATTCCAAAGAATATTTATTCCACAATCAGAATAGACTATATCTAATTTTCCTTTGGTAATCGTATTCTTTGGCGGGTATTTAAATCTATTCCCTTGTTTTCTTACCAAAAAAATAAAATATTTTATTCCTCTAACGATAGCGTAAGATAAACCGCCGCTTTTTAAATGCCTTTGCAATTTTTGATAATTACTCTTTAGATTCAATCTCTATTACCCCTTCAAAATACGGATACCTTCCTGGCAGCAGTTTGTAAATATTCGCCTTTTGATATTGAAGCAACCTTGCACTATAAAGGCTATCGGTATTTTCCACAATCGCCTTTAAATTGCTATTCTTTGTACAACTTTTAAAAACAATCCTTGGCAAAGTCTCTGCTTCTCCTGCGATTTCCTTTGCCTTGCCATACCAGAATCTAAATGGAAGGATATCGTAATCTTGAGTATATTCATCAAGAAACCGCCCTTGATTTACTTCAGGAATTACCCAAAATCTATATTCAGAGGAAAGCATAAGATTTGCCTGTTCTATTTCTAAAACAACCTCTTCGTAAATTTCCAAATCAGCCTTCCAAAAGATTAAATTTTTATCAACCACCTCTATTTGCCAAGTTTGCGAAATGGGGATATGCGGCCAGTATCCTGAGATTACCATTTTGCTGTCATCTTTCCGGCTTAACTGCCAACTTGCTTGATAAGAATCATACCAGATCCCTAGATGACGCACTGAAGTATACATACATAATCCTGTAGTTAATTCTTTTTCGCGCCAAAATATTTTCCCCCTGCCTTTATCAAAAATAAATTTTAGGCTCCCTCTACTTAATCCAACGATACCTTCTAAGGCAGGATCTTTCTCTAATTTAATATCTCCATCCAAAATAATTTCTCCTTCAAAATAAACGTGTTTACCGGGATTAACTAACATCTCCTTCTTAGGGATTATTAAGGAAGAAGCGAGGCAGAGATATTCCTCACTCTTTTCTTTGCCTTTATAAATACTAAAAATCCTCTTCCCTAAATGGGAAAGGGCAGAAAAGAATAATTCGGGAATATCTCTTTTACCTTCCGGGACTAATACTATCTTAGAAATTTTGTTGTCTCTCAATCTTATTGGACATATATTGTTAATATACCGGCTAACAAGAAACTCCCCCTGCTCGGAGGTTGTTTTCCAACTTCTGTATTTGTCTTTGAGTTCTAAACGCACATCCTGGCTGGAGATAGACATGGGATTGTTAATTTCCATCTCGATTTTAACCATTAGAGTATTTTCTTCGTTGAAAATAAATTCCCAAATCTGCGAAAGTGGTGAGGATCCATAATGTGAAACCAAAACCAGTTTATCTTGAGAAATCTTCTTTACCTGCCAATGAGCATCGCGTAAATGAAACCAATTATCCGAAACGTAAAACAAACTATACAAACCATTCTTTTCAGTAATTTCTTTGTCTTTATAATAAAACCTTATAGTTTTATTCTCAATATCAGCAAAGAGAGAAAAATTATCCGAACTAATTGTACGCGAATCACGTAAATATTTAAGCCTATCCTGCTCTTTTAAAAATCTTTTTTCTTTTTCCTTCTCAAGATAGGTAAAGACAAAATTTTCTTCTTCAAAAAGCCTAAGCTTAGTAAAGAAAGAAAATTCTTTTTGGATAACATTTTGTTTATGAAGACTTAGCTGTAAAGCATAACAGGAACTTTGGATATCACTATTCTGAACCATACAATAGTATCCCTGCTTATTCTCTAATGCAACGGCGGGTAAATTATTTTTCTTCCTTACACCAAAAAGTTCTGCCTTTGGATCGTCCAAAGGTATATCCTGCCAAAGACGGAATTCCTTAGGAAAATCTGATTCCTGATGTCCGCAGAAAAAGCTTTTGTATTCGGGGACAAGGAAAAAACCAAATTTAAGAACACTATACTCAAAAGGTTGATGAGATTCCGCGTCAACCTGCCAAATAAGACAATCTTCTTCAATAGAAAGGTTCCAAGTTTGGGTAAATTTTAGTTCTTCCCAATAGAGGTGTAAAGTAAGAGTTTGGCTTTCTTTTTTTATCCGCCAATCACAGAAAGAAAGATCATACCATATGTTGTTAAGCAAGAACGAACTATGCAAACCGCTTCCTTTTGTAATTTCTCTATCTTTATAATAAAGCCTTATGGCTTTGTTTTCTACATCAGCAAAGAGACGAAAGGTATCTGAACTAACCGTACATGAATCACGTAAGCGCCTGAGTTCTTCTTGTTGCTTAAGGAAAAACTGTTTTCTTGCGTGGTCAATATAGTTTCTAAACATAACTATATCAGAAAAAAAATCAATTTTTAAAGAAATAGTATTATTGATTAAGGGCAGCTGAATAATCCGCGCTTCCTGCTCATACCCAGTATTAAATAGTCTAAATTGACTGTCCTTTTCTTCAATCTCTAAAATTAAAAAAGGTAAATTATCTTCTTCCGATTTTTTGCCTATACCTATCATATTATCGCGGCGGTCTCCAAAACTCACCTCCTGCCAATTAGATTTGTAAACAAAAAATCCAAAATCTCCGTCTTTTTGCAGGCTTATCCACTTTTCATATTCAGGCACTAAAAACAAATCTATGTGCGGTTCTTTTATTAAGCCGCCTCTTGCTTTTATATTCCAATATAACCTATTTTCCTGAATCTGAATCCTCCAAATCAATGAAATAGTCCCATCTTCATTTACCCCCTCAGCAACGACTTCATTAGCAACCAGGGTTCTTATTCGCCAATCTAAATTAAACGAAGAAGACCAAAGACTAAACGCAGAGAGTAAAAAGGCCAAATATCCGCTCATCCCTTTAGTTAAAGCAATATCTTCGTAACTAAGGATCATTAGACCATTGTTAAAAACTACTCTCAATTTAGCTTTTGTTAATATAGCGATTCCCTTCTTATTCCCTACCGTCTCTAAATATCGGGGGATTACTTTTTGAGGAAGACCTTCCTGAACAATTTTTCCTTTCTCCAAAAGAATTGCCCGATTGCACAACTTACTTATCATATTCATATCATGACTAACCAAAACGATTGTCTTGCCCGCTTTTTTTAATCCAAATATCTTTCTCGTACACTTTTGCTGCGCTTCTTCATCACCGACTGCCAAAATATCATCAATCAAAAGAATATCCGGTTCTACGAATATAGCTAAAGCAAACGCTAGACGCATATACATCCCTTGCGAATAATACTTTATGGGAGCATAGATGAATTCACCCAAACCTGTAAACTCTATGATTTCCCCTGTCCGCCGGTTTAATTCCTCTTCCCTAAAACCGTATGTCTGCGCATTAAAAATTATATTTTCTATACCTGTAAACTCAGGATTAAAACCAGCGCCTAATTCCATAAGCACAGATATTTTGCCGTTAGCAACAACTTTGCCCTTATCAGGAACAAGCATGCCGGCAATCAATTTAAGAAGTGTGGTTTTGCCTGCCCCATTTTGGCCAATTATTCCTAAAACTTCGCCTTTCTTGACTTCGAAGCTTGTATCTTCCAAAGCCCAAAATTCTTCCCAAGAAACCTCTCCTTCCTTGATATATTTTACTCTATATCTTTCCCAAACATTTTTAAACTCTATCGTATTCATTACAGCCTCTTTAACAATTTTTTTTCTTTACAAAGAAAAATATAATACCCTGCCGAAAAAGAAACAATAGAAATAATAATACTCGCTGAAAGGATAAGAAAATCAACTCTGCCATAATACAGCAGCTCTCTAAAATTTAACATAAAATAAGTAAGGGGATTGATTAAACAAATAATGCTATAAGGATAAGGAACCATTTCTAAAGAGTAAAAGATCGGCGTAATCCAAAACCAAATCATCAAACCAAACGACAGAAAATAAGATATGTCTCTGTAGAAAACATTTATTGAAGAAAGAATAAGACTAAATCCGCATATAAAAAGGAAAAAGGATATTACCGATAAAATTAATAAAGGAATAAAAAGTATTGCCCGGAAATTAAATAACAAAAATAATGGCAGGATTACCCCTAATCCAATAATAAAATTCAGGAAGTTCCCAAGGACAGAAGATAAAGGGATAAATTCTCTCGGGAAAACGCCTTGTTTTAATATAGAAGTGTTGGCAAGAAAAGAATTGGTAGCTTCGGTTAATCCTTGCGAGAAAAAAAGCCAAGGCATAATAGCAGAAAGCACGAATAAAGTATAATTAGAAATGGCTATATTAAAAACTTTGGTAAATATCAAATTTATGCTTAACGCTAGAAGCAAAGGTAAAATTATTGCCCACCAAATACCTAATTTTGAGCCGGAATATTTCGCTTTTAGTTCTTTTTTAGATAAAGCCAAAAGGATATTCTTTTCCGAATAAAATTTAAAAAATCTTTTTTTATAATCTACCATACAAGAAAATCATTTTCGACGATAACTTTTATGCGATCAGCCCTTTAGAAAAAATTTTATACTTTCCTAAAGGGTAAAAAACGCGGCAATTTCATACTTTCCAAAACTACATCCTCCATAGACATATACTGCCAGCCCCCAAAGCGGCCTAAAGGAAAAATATTACAAGAATTCAAAAATTTTAAGATATTTGAGCGAGCCGTTTCCCAACTACAATCATACATAGGATAAGCATATTTTATATCATTAATAGTTTTTGCCTCGATTACATCCTCTTTAGTAAGTATTCGCGCTTTTATTAAATCTTTTATTATTCTACCAGTGATATTTTTTCTATTTAACGGTTTTTCCTTAGAATAAGAAGTCTCTATATACAGGGAGCTTTTACCATAGGAACCCGCAGAAGAAGAGAAATTGTGATAAAAACCTACTCTAAAAAATTTAAATTCGTTCTCGGGGAAATATATCCAGTGCCAGCCCGGCTTAATAGCTCTTCTTATCCCCAGGTTAAGATTAAATATGGAAACCCATTTTAGGTTTTTAAATTCTCTTAGAGTACATTTAGGTATTTTAGTTATAATTTTTGATAGTTCCGGCAGAGGTATGGTAGAAATCAAAATATCATACTTTTCTTTAGCACCGTTTTTAAACCTTATTTGTTTAGCAACAGGATCGATTTCTACGGCTTCATGCTCAGTCGAAATATCTTCTATGTAAGGCAGGAAGGACTTAATTAATTCTTCTATCCCTCCATTTTCGGGATACCAAAAGAAAGAATGATATCCTAAATTCCGCTTACTTTCTTCGATTGTCCCTTCTATCACCTGCCGAAGAGTTGGAATGACTACAAATCCATCAACCCATTTATAAGACAAATTATCTAAAGAAGTTGTCCAAAATTTATTGTTATAAGGAAGCATAAAGTATTTTGTTATGCCGTCGCCGAAATTTTTATAACACCACTGCAAAAAATTATTTGGCGAAGTGTTTTTTGCTCCGTCGGTGTGGACTTTTATAAAATCAACAAGACATTTCTTTACAATAGAATGAGGCAACCCATAAAGATTCACTTGAAAGGGATAGCGAGTAAATTTCTTGAAAGAATATATCTTAGCATCTCTTTTATGCTCTGCTAAATTATCCTTTAGCAAACCTTTGATGAAAGAAAGAGTATGTTTGTGCCTAAAATGCAAAAGATGCCCGCAGTAGTCAAAAGTAAATCCATTTACCGCTGTTGATTTACACAAACCACCGGCTCTCGGCTCCTTTTCAAATATCCGGCATTTCATGCCCAATTTTCTTAAAGAATATGCCGCGGAAATGCCCGAAAGCCCTGCGCCTAAAATTATAATTTTTGAGCTGGAATTTCTCATAAGAAATACCTTTAACCCAAATAATGCAGTAAGCATTATTTGCCTAAATACCCTAACGGGTAGGTTTCGCACGGGCCGAACCCAAATTTCCCTGCCGAAGGCGTGAAAAATTTGGAAAGGCCGGGGTAACCGGGGGAAATGCCAGGTATTTTTTTGTACAACTACCTTTTGTCCTAATTCTTTATCTTGCCGAATGTTATAAGCTTTCCCACCGGGGGTGGATCCTTCGGAATGCCTCTGCAAAGGCATTTTCCCGATTAAGGTTCTTATATTATATCAAATTTTCTTATGTAGTGCGAATCTATTTTCAAATGGAAAATTACCTGCAGCGCGGGGATACATATAAGGATGGGATTATCGGCAATGATGAGGAAAATATAAGCAATAAGAGTTATTTTTCCAGAAAACAAAAGAAAGCTTTAAAACAGATTTCAACGAAAATTTGAAAATACCGATTTTTTCAGTAGACCCTAACCATGAGGAAAGACGGGGAATGCTATATTAAAATCAAAAGAGACAAATTGCTATTTGGAAGTTATTTTAACTTTCTTAAATTGTCACATTCTTTATATAGAATACGTATATAATTCCCACGCCTCCTTGGAAAATCTTTTTTTAGGGGCAATGCGTATATAATTAGCCCGTTTTTCTATTATCCCCTTCTTTTTCCACTCTTCCAATATTTTAATGTTTTGTTCCTCCGTTTCTTTCACCTGTTCCTTTTTTCGAATTCCCTCTAAATTTTTACAAAAATCAAGTGCTAGCCTTGGGGTTTTTAATAGTTTTTCTATGTTACAGTTGTATCTTTTGTTAAAATAGGGTATACAAATTCCTTCCGGAAAAAGAATAAGCCTGCGAATTCCTATTAATGGGTTATCGAACGTATCTTTATCAAATAACGTGTCCGAATAAGAATCGGCAATATAGGATTTAATATTTGAAGGATTTACGCCTACCCAACTTGCTGCTCCTGCGCCAACTCCGATATAAGGAATATTAAAAAAGTAGATTAATTCCGTCACGGATTCTTTGCCTTTTTTCGAAAAATATTTATGGAAATAATTATTATACCCATTCTCTTCTATAAACTTGTGTGAAAACCGAGCCCAACGAATGTTTCTCTCTATATTTTTCTCCATATTTTCCCGCTCGATACTAAATAAAAATCTTTTTGGCGGCAACAACGGAGAAGGAGATATATGTTCTGGATTAAGGCTAACCGCTGTTTCAAGGTCTTTTTTAAAATCGATGAAAGACTGAAAAGGGATTCCATATAATAAATCAATATTGACATTTTTAAATCCCGCGGAGCGAATCCAATCATAAGAGGTATAAAATTGTTTTACTGAATGTCTACGATTTAATCTAGCCAAGATCTGTTGATTAAATGTCTGGGCGCCGATACTAATTCGATTAAATCCTATCGACATTAGCCCTTTTAGTTTCGCAGGAGATAGGGAATCAGGCGTTGCTTCTATACTTATATCTTTTATCTTGCCAATCTTCTGATTAAAAAACTTAAGGATTAAAGAAAGAATTTCGTGTAATTCCTCAACCGTTAGCAGAGTGGGAGTGCCTCCTCCGAAATTGATTGCTTTTAAAGCTACCGTATGTTTCGTTGTAAAGTAAAGACTTTTTATCGCAAGCTCCTTCTTGAGAGCCTTTATATATGAATTTTTAAGTTTTTTAATCAATAACAAATCGGAACCAAAAGGCATAGAAAAACAGCAGAAATGACATTTGGATTTACAAAAAGGTATATTAACGTAAACTAGCGATATGTTCCTGAGGTATTTAACATGTTCTTTAAAAGATATGGCGGGGCTATGGATTCTTCTTTCCTTGCTAATTTCGAAATCTCTCAAATCTTCTACCATTTATCCGGGAAAGACTTAAACTATTACAATAAACTCCTCAAAGAAAAATATGCTAAACTTAGTTGAAATCGAGTAAGTTCTCCCTGTAAAATGAAACTAATAAATTCCTTTTACCAACATAAGAAGGAAACCTTGCGAAAAGTTTATCACGGAAGCGAAGAAAATAGAAGACAAAAGTTGCGGAAGTTTGTGCTAAGAATTTTGTAAGGCCCTTTCGTTATATTGATATTTCTACGGGGAAATTAAAGAATATCCTCGCGAGAATACTTTTTATATCTTGGGAAATAGAGGAAAGACAGTCAGTTTTATAAACAAAAGCAATGCATTCTGTATAAAGCCTGGAGGTAACCCGTGAGAAACCTAAAGAAGATACTATTATTGCTATAAAAAAGAAAATGTGGTAAATTATTTGAAACTTTACAACAGATAATACGAACATGGCTCCTATAAAAAAACTGATTCAAAAGACTTCCTCAATATTTCTAAAAAACAAACTCTGGAATCTAACAACCACTCCGGAATATAATTACGACAAAAGATTCCTATATAGGCTTCAAATAATTGATAATATTTTGCTCAATAAAGCTTATGGGGATGTGATAGAAATTGGCTGCGGAGATGGACGGTTTCTTAGTAAATTAGAATCCATTAAAGGAATAAACTCTGCATGGGGAATCAATATATCCATAAAGGGAATAAAAACGGCCCGAAAAAAAGGACTAAATGTAATAAGAGCTGATGGCGAACGGCTGCCTTTTAAGGATGAAACTTTCGATACAGTAATGAGCGCGAATGGCGCTCCCGTAGCAATGAAATGGGAATTGTTATTACCAGAAGTTTACAGAATTCTCAAACCAGGCGGGTATTTCGCTTTTCATACTTACAACAAATTCCCTATAGAAAAAATAATTAAGAATAAAATAATGTGTTTCTTGAAAATTGCTAATGCCCCATTTTTGATTAACGGTGGAGTTAAAAACATAAAAAAATTTAAAGCTATCTGTTTAAAATTCGGCTTCGAAGTTATTTCACTGCATACTCTTCTCCCTCTCCCATTTTTCCCTTACGGGATATTATTGAAAGGAAGTTCCTTCAGCCAAATTCATGTGAATCTTATTGGAATCCTTAGAAAAAAACAGGCCAAAACTAAGTCACCGCAATAAAAATATCCAGAAGAACTTATCAAAAAGATTGGCCAACCTATCTATTTTTTCTCCCGGAAAGATACTTTTTCTTATTAAATATATAAACAAGTAGCTGTAATTTATAATTTTTATATTTCTACACTTTGGCTTCTGCCATTTCTCCTTATTTACCTTTTGTCCCTTATTATCAGATACCGCTGTTACTTTACCGATCAAATCTTTGCCTTCAAACATTCCTCCTACCAAAGCATTGTCACCTTTATGCAAAAAATACGTTTTATTCAAAAATTTCATTCTTCCAACAATTCTATGGCAAGTAAGAATGTTTTGACCAAAGCCGACAATATCTCCGATTTCTACATCATTTTCAGTTACCGGCTGCATTTTCACCATCCATCCGTGTTTAAGCACTGGATACATACTTATCCCCGAAATAACTTCCCAGCCTCCTTTGGCCGTCAAATAAAAATTATACATCTCATTCTTTTTGTCCATCATTCACCTCAGAATAAATTTCTTTTCTAATCTTTGCCAAACGACAGGCCTCAGGCAATTTTGACAGAAATGAACCTTGCTCTAAACGGGCAATTCCCGGACAATAAAAACAATAAGAAAGTAATTCACATTTTCTGCATTCAGATAAATCTTTTACCCGCAAAGATCTAATATAATTAAGCTCTGGATGATATTGCCAGACATCCGATAAATTATGCCCATTTAAACAATTCTTTTTTAATCTAATTTGCGCGCAGGGATTTAATTCTCCAGAAGGAGTAATATTACAACCTGATCGCCCCGCTCCGCATAATATGTCGTTCTTCTTTACTTTTCCTGGTTTATATTCTTTTCCCACAGATCTAAACTCTTCCTTTTCTTCTTTAATATATTTCTTTAACTGTTCATCAGTCAATCTGTATTGTAAAGGTCTTTTGTTTCCGTCATCACAAGGAGAAACTAAAAAATTACCCCCGATCCCCCTCCATTTTACACCCAGTTCTTTCTTTACAAATCTCTTCAATTTCCAGACTTGGCTTACATTTTGTTTTGTTAATGTCATTTTAACTAAGACTTCGACATTCCTTTCTCTTAATAACCTGATCGCCTTAACAGTTTTATCAAATGAATTTTTGACCCGAGTCATTTCCTCATGCATATCCTTAAATCCGCATAAACTTATTTCGACAGAAATTGGCTTTAAATTTCCAAGTTTATCAGCAATGCTTTCATTTACAAGAGTCGCGTTTGTAAATATTCGCAAAGCAAATTTTAATTTTCGCGCGTAATCAGCAATCTCAAAAAAATCTTTCCTTATCAAAGGTTCTCCTCCGGAAAATGTTAGATAAAAGCAGCCCGCTTCTTTTAATTGACGGAGGATACCAAAAACCTTCTCTTTCTCTAATTCTTTCTTTTTATTTTTAGTAATATAGCAGTATAAGCAATTCAAATTACATCTATAGGTAAGTTCAAAAAGACAATGCAGGGGGATCAATTTTTCAGCAGCGTTTTTAAGCAGATAAGTCTGGAGGTCAGCTTGCTTCATTTTTGCGGATTTTTTGGAGAATATAGATATCTCAGAATTTAAGAAAAATGATGGAGGTGTAACCACCCACAGCCGCCACCTGTTTTATAACAAGCCACCATCCCTTTTCGTTCTTTTACTACTTCTTCTTTGAATTTTGGATCAATCCATTTCTTTCTCTTATTTCGCGCCTTTTTCACCTTCCATTCTCCTTTAGTTTTAATATTACTATGCAACCGTATATGTTATTAAACCCTTCTTTTCAAATTTATTCATCAACTTTGTGATTTTTTTACAAACATCCTCTTCTGAAACTTCATATTCACTTAAAAGCTTATCAATTACATCTTTTACCTTATTTTTTCCATCAATTAATTCCCAAATCATAGCTGCTGTTTCATTCAAAATCAATATTTTCTCTCTTTCGTCAGGAGCACCATCAAACTGTAAGATTACAACCTCCCTGTCTATCCGCCGCCAAGCAAGGTCTTCATTACTCTTAGGAATTTTGTTTAAATCTTTCATCTAAATACCCCCATATATCTAAATCCGGCCTAAATTCCAAAATATACGCATCTATATTATTTCCTGCGTCAAAAGCTATTTCAAACACTTTTTTAAAAGTCTTTTTATCTTCGTCTAAGTACATACTATCTTCTAAAATTCGCAAAGCCATCTCTTTCTTATTCATTTTTCTGCCATAATTCCTATTAGCTTTCTTTAAGAAAAACACCTCCTTAACTTCTCCAAATTCCGGAGAGGTCTGCGGCATTTTCCCATGCCAAGGATTACCAAAAACGATATATTTATCCTTAACTTTTCTTAAAATTATTCTTTCATCATTAAGAACCGCGAAATTCTTTAAAAGCGCGAGTTTAGCCATCGTAGATTTACCTCCTCCCGATGGAGCGATACATACAAAAATCCTTTTATTTATCTTTATTGCCGAAGCGTGAAGAAAAATCCCTTTAAACTGCGGAAGGAGTAAAGTGTATAATAGGTCGGAGGACAAATGCGTAAAAACCTCTCGCCAATGCTCTTTACTCCAAAGCTTTATCTTTGAAAAATCGGAAGAGAATTCCATCAAAGAGTTTCTTGTGTGAAAAAAATGCAAATATCTCTTATTATTTCTTTCTCCATAATCCCATGCGTCTGTCTTTAAAAAAAAATTAACCTTAGAGGCTATCTGAGGATATTTTGATTTTACCTCTAGCAGAACTTCATAGTTATTATTTAACGGAATAATGAAATCTTTATAATAATTTTGAAGGTTCTCTTTTATTCTTGAATCGTCTAAAACCCATTTTATTTTTAATTTCCCTAAATTTGTGATAAACGCGCTATTTTTTTTAAAACTACTCACTTTTTTTCCTGTCTGTCTTAAGACAAACTTCCGCCCTTTTGTTTTTTCTCCCATATCGTTCTCTGTCTTATAGGCCTATAGAACAATTGTTTTATAGTTTCTTATTTGCAATATATCACTTCCCAAAAAAATGTCAAAGGCATTTAAATGGGGGGCTCGGGTTGATAAACTAATCGATCAATTCTCTTCTTAACTAATTCGCGCTTACCAGGAACTTTTCTATTTTCAAAAAACAACGTATTGCCCTTTTGGTATATTATGACTGGCATATTTTTGTTTCTCAATTCAAGGATATATTTTTTGCATTCTTTTTTACAAAAGGAAATGCCGCAAAAAAATCTTTTTTTCGCACGAAAAGGATTTGCTGAACAAAGACGAGTAGTAGTAATATATCCATAAGGCACATATAAAGATACAGATAAGCTATGTTTGGGAATTCTAAGATTCATCCCTTGAAATAAATTATCTATTTCAACCCTCGAGATTCGATAACTTTTCAAAAAATTCCGGATAATAGGAACATTTATATTTGCCTCTTTGAAAAACGAAAGTAAGGTACCAGGACTTTTTTGTGGGAAAACAAAAACATATTCGTTACGCTTCTTGAAAAATGTGGTTCTTTGGGGCTTTGCCTGCATTAAATCCATTATCCGTGGATCCCTTTTTTGTTTAGTTAACAAGCGCCCTAAAACAGGTTGTAGCGTGTGATACTCCTCGTTTATTAAATCCAATATTCCATAGTCATTAATTATGATTTCACAATTTATCTTATTATTCCGCAACCACAAAAATAACTTCTCCAAATTCTCTATCCCCCTGCGTGTCACATAAGGCGTTACCAATGAAAAACTTAATTTATTTCTATCACAATAGCTCACAATTTTTCTTAATTCATTTAGTCGTGGGATTAATCTTTCGCAAAATTCACTCCCAAAATATAAACGCTTATATTTTGAAGTAACCAACTTTAAATTTGAGATATCAGCGATAAATATAGCTTTTTCTATCATTTATGTAATGTTTTATGGAAAACTGAGGGATAATAACAGGAAAAGCCAGAACATTTATCATATTTATAAGTGTCACAGTATAGCTTTTGAGTTTTTTTTATAAACTTTTCTTTTGTAGAATTATCTTCTTTCTTTAGAATATCTAAAACTGCTCGAATAAACTTTGTATCTCTGATTTTAGATTCTATTTTCGCGCCTCTCTCAACAATTTTAAGTCCTCTAATATTCATTTTATTGAAATCGAATATAGCGCAGGCGCCGCATTCTTTCCGATTTTCTCTATCATGTTTTATTTTTTTAGTGCCGGACGGGGTTTGTCTTGTTATTCTTTTGCCTCGATTATCGAATATCCTTTTTGAATACCTTAAGACACAAGCGCATCCTCCATGACTTCCAGCATAAAATTTGGTGAATTTTATCTTTTTATTTTTGAGATCGATTTCCGGAGCAATCGCCTTTTTGTCAAAAGACATTCCATGGTAAAAGGTGCAAAACCCATCGACATTCGGACATAATGTATTAAGGATAAAAACCTCCAGATGTACCTTACCCGAAATTCTTCGTGAAATATCCTCAATTTCGTTTATTGTTAAATGACGCGGCAAAATTATACGAGAAGCGCCAAATTTTTTGTAGAAAATAGCTGTTTTTGAATTAAAGGTTGTTCCTCCAGCCCCTATATGGATTTCTTTAAAAATTTTCATCCTTTGTAACATCAGCAATAAACCTATATCCGCTATAATGAGGCCATCCGCTTTTACGTCCTTCAGTTTCTTAATTATCTTTCGAATTAAAGGGTATTGCTGCTGCACGTATAATCCATTCATTGTCACAAACACCCGTACATTTTCTCTATGCGCAAGTTGTATCGCATATTGCAAATCTGAAAATTTGGAAAAATTAGCGGCATAACCTTCCCTTCTGTTGAGCGTATCAAACGCACTATACCTATTCTCCCATTCTTCAGGTATAATCCCGCAATAAAGCTCATCTGCTCCTGCCTCTATGAGAGGCATCACTTCTTCCTTCTTTGAAAATGGGGATAGGATTTTCATAATTAAAAAATTCCGTTACCTTTTTGACATCAATACCAAAATACGATTTCCGAAATAAAATTTATTTTTTATTTTAAAGCCGCCGGAAAAAATGTTAATGATTTGACGAAAATTAAAACCCCATACGGGGAATTGTTGACGCGAGGGATCTCTTTCCGCCGTTCTTCCGGTTAGATTTATATCTTCATAAAATAAAGGGCGCCGGGCGGGATAATCCCCCGGGCGGAAAAATTCCCGTATAATATAGAATCCCTTGGGTTTTAATACTCTTGATATTTCACTCTTGACATATTTGCGTTTTTTTATTGGTATGCAATGAAACAAACCAAAATCTACTATAAAATCAAAATAGTTTTTCGCATATGGTAAATTTGCGGCATCTGCAACAACAAAAGAAACAGATGGGATTCTCTTTTTCGCGGCAGCAACCGCTTTTCTTGATATATCGAACCCATATACCTTAAATCCTTTTTCATTTAAAAAAATTGTATTTTTTCCAGTCCCGCATCCGGCATCTAACACTTTGAGCTTAGGCTGAAGACACAACCGTTCAATAATGTAAATCAAATCTAGATCAATCTTCTTATATCCCCAAGGGGCTTTCTTAATACCTCTATTATAGATTTTATTGAATAAATTATCGCTTTTATTCACAATCAATTATCCCTCTTCTTAGCAGCTATAGAACAACCCCAAGCCGCCGCAACCATTGCTCAACCAAAGCCTTTATCTATATCATCGTATCTTGCCCATTTCAAAATATAAAAGCGAATAAATTTCTCTCCTGCCAAATCTAAGAAAAACCTTGACCAGGTAAAATCCTTTCCCAATATCTCATCACAGATTATTTCTGAGGGTGCATGACAGAAATAATTTTAGGCAAATTCTTGTTTTTAAAATTAATCTTCCTAATTTCTTTTAATTGTTTAATTCAGCCGTTAAACTTCTTAATTCAAGAATAGGTTGTTTTCTTTTCTCTCTTGACCCCAGAAATCTTATCATCCCCCTCATAGCAACGGTAGCTTAGCTTTTCCTTTATATACTTTGCGGGAATATATATACACCGGAATCTATAAAATAAATATGTTTTTCTATCATAAGACTTAATCCCATAGAACTTGGCAAACTGTTCGATAGGAATATTTAAAATGTACTCTACGGGTTCTCGAAAATTATCATATAAAAGAAAATGGCTCTTTAGGTATAAATCGCGTATTTTCTCTTTTATATCCGGCAGAAACGTATTTTTCTCTATAAATTGACAGATTAGCTTTCTTTTGTAAAAAGGAATCGCCAAATTTTTTAGAATATCTTTGGATATACTAAGACCGAAAAAAAAATTTGCCTGAGATAAAATAAAGAATACCGTTGTACGCATGTTCCCGCTTTTCGCCTCTTTTAAAACATAGTCCCAGTCAAAATTGCTGTATTTCTTTAACAACAAAAATAAATCAAAAACACTTTTCATGCATAGAACTTTCCCTAACCTGCGGTTATGCAGTGCTAAACTAAAAAATGTATCTTCACAAGAAAGCGAATACATGCTCCGGTTATCTATATCAACTCTTCTCAATCGACTCCACAACAGGGGGAGAATATCTTTCTTCCTTTTATAATCCAATCGCCAATGCAGCTCAACTATAGCAGAAAGTCTTGAATGATTTCTCTTTAAAAAAATTATATGATATTGTTTCTCTCTCCAATAATTTTCTTTTAACCCTGCTGATTCTCTTTCATAACCCAAATTGTATAAAATTTCTTCGGCTTTTAAAATATCCTTGTTCTTTACCAAGAGATCAATATCGCCTATGTTTCTCAACGAAGGATTAGAGTAAATATCTTTAAATAATGCCATTCCTTTTACAGGGATTAAAACAATATCTTTCTGTCCGAAAATTTCTATCAATCTTAAAAACTCTCCCCATAAACATTCGTTTCTTAAAGTACCGTAGTAATATTTGTTTTTTAAAAATCGCCTGAAATCCCGAGGCAATAGATCAAAGTATTCTTTCAATACTGAATAGCCAAGGGAAACAATCTCATGATAAATCATACAATTTTTAACTTTTTCCCAATCAAGTCCCTTTAAATTAAGTAATTTTTCGATATTGTCCCTTTCTCCGCCGGAACATATCTCTCTTACTATTGACAAAATAAATTCTCTTTCAATATTCATATCTAAATATCCATACCCCATCCATTTTTTGAGAATAGCTTAATTTGAAATTCTCATCTAACCAACCCTTGACTGCGGATGAATTCTCATCTAAATTCCCATCTCTTGCCCAATTAGAAGCTATAATCCATAACCTTTTAAAATTGAGGCTGTTTATTCTGTGAAAAGGAATGCGATATTTACTCGCTCTTACAGGCCTCCCCCAAGATGAATCAGAAATTTCTGGATCAAAAAAGTAGTAAAAACCTCTTTTTTCTGAATAATACTTAAATGGTACTGCTACACAGGGATTTGTAAATGCCACTAAATCTTCTTTCTTGCGATTACGATTAATGAATTGAACTATAGGCCTGACAGGTTTTTTTATATAAGTTCCCATGTGGTGATCAAGAACGGTTGGCATCCAGTCCTTAAAATAGGCGTAATCAGAGGTAAAAAGTAAAAATAAGAAAAGAACGAACATTGGCAATTTTAAGTATTTCCCTAATGAGACTATTCCTAAAGACAGGATTAAATAAAAATAAGGGCTAAAAATTATAAAGGTACGGTCAAGATAAACTGAAAATAATATTTTAGAAAAAATAAAAATTGAAACTATCGGTATTAAAAATAGGAATAAACAAAAAATTAGATTAAACCTCAATCCTCTATCGCGTAAATTAATCATTGCCCGGATAAAAAATATTGTTGCTAAAATACCGGCGGCAAGATATAGGAAAGAATTAACGTTATATCCTAGAATAAAAGTTTCTATAGTTATAATTATTGACTTAAAACTAGGGCAAGGAATCCAAAACCCTCCCCAGACATAAAAAAATTTACTTAAAAAACGCTCAAGATAAGGCAAGAAACATAATCCTATAATTAAAAAAGGAATCATATTTTTAAGATTTAATTTTAATTTTTTAAAAAATACAAAGATGTATAAAATTTGCGCAATAAAAAGAAAAATAAAAAAATAATTTGTATATATCCCTAAGACGGAGCTTAAAATAAAAACCAGCCAAAATTTAGCTTTTCCTCTTTTTATCGCCTTAAAAAGAAAATAAGAAGAAAGTAACCCCAGAAATAGAATTAAGCTATAATCCCTTGCTTCTTGAGCATACCAGAGATGAAACGGACTAACCCCCATAATTAAAGCCGCACATATACCAACTCTTTTATTGAATAAATCTCTTCCCAAAAAGAAAATCAAAATTACGGATAGAAAGCTAAAAATTAGTGAAGGAAAGCGCAGGCTAAATTCTGAAATGCCGAACAGTTTTATCCAGGAATGAAGCAGTATCCAGTAAAACGGCGCGTTCCAATTAGACCAAGGATGTTTAGCATAACTAATCGTAAAAATTTCATCATACCAAAAGTCATGGTAACCTAATTTATACAATCTCAGAAGAAATAAAATGGTAAAGAAAAGAATAAATAAACCTCTTCTTATTGAACAAAAATTCCTTATTTGAAATCTTTTCATTGAATTATTGAAGTGGATATAAAGACTCTTAAGAATTTGAAACTATCTTTAAAAATTGAAAAGTGAGATCTACCAAATCTTCTCTCTTCCCACACGGTAGGAATTTCTGCGATCTTATATCCATAAAAATACGCTTTCAAAACTACCTCCATAGAAATTTCAAAACCCTTGCTTTTTATCTTTATATTTTCGAAAATAGTTTTTCTATAAGCTTTAAAAGGATTGGTTGAATCTAAAGTAGGTATTTTTGTTATTGCATGAATTAGGCAGTTAAAATATCTCGAAAGGATAGTTTTTAAGAAAAAACTGTTCTTTCTTTTTCCCCTTCTCATATATCGTGAAGCGCAAATAATATCACACCCCATGGATATCCCTTTACACATCCTGGGTATAATATCAATTTCATCAGATCCATCGCTCATCACAGGAACAATGATATCACCTTTTGCCATATTTATACCAATCTCCAAGGATTCAGCAAACCCCTTTCTGTATTTGTTGACGATGATTTTAAATTCAGGAAAAGGTAGCGATAGTTTCTCCATGATTTCAAAACTACCGTCAGAGGAGTTATCGTCAATTACGATTACTTCATAATCCTCCTTGAACTTCCCCTGCAAATTAAACAAGATTTGCTCTATACTTTCTTTCTCATTATGCACAGGGATTATAATGCTTATCATTGGTTATATTTACTTTATGCTTTCTCTAAGAGACCTCTTCTTTTTCTTTAAGATTCCAACCATATTTTTCCAGTATACTGCTTGGCTTCTTCTAAATCTGAAAAAAAAGGATTTTGTGAATTAACTACCTTGCGCCAAAAGCGCAGGACATGCAATATCTTTTCTACCAAACCCGCAATTGTACTTCTTGCAGTAACCTTTGTGTAGGTTAACCATCAGCGCCTATGTTACTTTGAAAACCTTTCTCTCTCCATAAGGACACCCTCGGTAAGACCACAGCCACAGGGAATAATCAAGTTTAATAAAAAGAAAGAGTTCCTTCTTTTTTCGCCTTTATGAGCGCTCGTTTATAAAGATAGAGGCTCAAAGGAAATAAAATCAAAAAGAACAAAAGAAGGATTTTGATATAATAAAATATCTCCAAAAATCCGGGCGATGAAAACAAGCACAATCTTATTCCTTTAAGGGCATAAGTCAAAGGAATCAGATAAGAAATTAATTTTAAAAGAAAAGGTAAAATTTTAACAGGATAATACACTCCTCCCAAAAGGCCCATTAGATTACCCATAAAGAAATCAATAGGGTCACCTCTCTTAAAAATCATTATAAAGGACGAAGAAATAATTCCTATAGAAGAAAAAACCCCGACAGTCAATAAAAATATAATCACTACCCAGAGCAAATTAAACAAATTGAAATAAAACTTTACCCCTAAAAATAAACCCACTGTTAGATACACAAAAAACCTGAAAGAAGAAAGGAGAAAAAAATAGCTGTTGGAAGAAAACAGATATTCAAGTATCGATATAGGAGAGATTAAGATTTGTTCGATTATACCCAAAACCTGGGCCTTGCGAAGGCTCAAAGAAAAACCCCCTAAAGAGGTATTAATGAATCCCAAAAAAGCCAATCCAACTAATACAAAGGAAAAATAATTTTCTGAGGCAAAATCAAAACTTATATCATTTTTATAAAAAAGTTTTGAGATGAAATAAAAACTTAGAGAAGAAAATAATACCCCGAAAATATCTAAAGTAAAAGAAAGTTTGTAGTTTTTTTCTATTTTAAAATCCTTTTTGAAAAATAAAAGATATAAGGAAAAAAGGCGTTTCGTTTTTCGATATAAGAATGTGAAGCTCCACCGCCTCATAGCGGTGGCTTCTGTTTTTTCTTTCCCTTTAGCACTGTTAAATTCGTTCAAGAGAATATCCGATTTCTCTTCCCCCTGCTTATTCTTGAATTCTATATTATTCCAGACAAATTCTTTTTTCAAGTCTAAGCTTTCGATATTATCTTTTAAAATATCGCGGCTTCTGATTTCATCCAAATTATTAAATCTAACCTCCTGCCTTCCCTCGCGGGGATCTTTCAATGTAACAACATAGGAATAATTAAAGAATTTCTTTTTAAACTCTTTTGCGTTCCCTCTCCAAACAATCTTTCCTTCATCGAGGATTAGAATGCTTTCGCAAATACTTTCTATTTCCTCCAAGTGATGGCTAACCCATAGAATTGTAAGATTGAACTTTTCTTTTATATCTTTGATATAATTCAAAAATTTTTGCTGGTTAACAATATCTAAATTTACCGTAGGCTCATCTAAAAACAAAATATCCGGTTTATGAAGTAAGGCCCTTGCTAAATTTAACTTTTGCTTCATTCCGCCGGATAATGAGTCAAATCTCTTAAAAAGCGTTTCTTTTAAATCCAAAACCGCGTCTATCTCGTCTATTCTTTGTTTTACCTCTTTAAAAGATAAATCATATAACCTTCCAAAAAATATCAAGTTATCGAAACCGGTTAACCGCCAGTAAAAACTTCTCTTATTATTTAAAACTAAACCTGTCTTTTTAAGATTTAAAAAGTTGGATTTCTTATCAATTAGGACTATACCTTTATCCTGGATAATTATATTACAGATTATTTTTAAAAGAGTGGTTTTCCCTGCCCCATTTTTTCCAAAAATTCCTAAAATTTCTCCCTTTCTCACGGAAATATTTATATCTTTTAAGACAGTTTGCTTAAATTCATCCTTTATTTTGCCGGGAAGGCAATAACTTAGCTTTTTATAAAAAGGAACGGGTTTTAAAAAATATTTAGTGAGATTATTTATTACTAACATAGTTTACAAAATAAGGTTCGCATAGAATTAAACATAATTACCATCTCTTTCCCCTTCTTTTCTTTTAGGCCGCTAAGTTTAAGTTGCTAATACAGTAGGCATTATTTGCCCGAATACTCTAACAGGCAGGCTTTGCACGGGCCGACCCCAAATTTTCCTTTTAAAATTTGGCTTGTACCCGTAAGGGTATTAGGGTAAAAGGTCGGGGTAACCGGGGAAAATGCCGCGTCTTTTTTGTACAACTACCTTTTGTTCTAATTCTTTATCTTCCCGAATGTTATAAGCTTTTCCACCTACGGTGGAACCGGAGGTGGATCCTTCGGAATGCCTCTGCAAAGGCATTTTCCCGGTTAAGGTTCTTACATTATATCAAATTTTCTTATGTAGTACGAATCTATTTTCAAACGGAAAATTGATATTACTCTATTTATAAAAAATTTTCTCCGCCAGACAAGATAAAGCTTAGCTCAATTGAGCAAAAAGTTATTGTCGGCAGCCGGAAAGATGATACTATAAGAATAGTATTTGGACGGTTGACTATTTAATAAAAAATGTTTGTCGTGATTAAAACATGCTGGGAAAAGAATATTTTCGAATTTTAGCCCCTTTTACAACCATAAGGAGCAATCTAAATATTCTAATTCCGACAGATAATGAAGCTACTTGGGCTTGTGTCCGCGGTTTCCTGAGTACCGCTCCTTAAGGAACGAAATCCCTACCCGCTTCCATCCCCGGTAAATCCGCAGTAAAGTGGCGCTGGTGCTATTATGCAACAGTCTCAAAGTACATTCTATTGCATTTTGCACTGGATATTCAAAAGGATTTAGGCGGGATTCACTGAATATTTACTTTCCTCCTTCCTTCCTATAGTGGGGTTTGACCCCTTTTTTCTTATCTCTTTAATCATTATAGTTTGACAATTTAACCGTTTACTGATTTGCCGCATCTCTTTTAACCTGCTTTTTGTTTCGCCTGCCCCGAGAACAAATGAAAAAATTCTTTATTATTATTGACTAAATTTAGCGCATTATCTATTATTATTTCACCTCTATTTGCGAAAAAATAGACCGATTCCGCGCACATAACCGTAGATAGGCGGTGAGATACGACAATCAAAGTCATTCTTTTATTATATAACTTCGTATTTACCAATATTTCTTCTTCGCTAGATGAATCCATTGACGACATAGCCTCATCAAGAATAAGAATCTTTGGTTTTCTGAGCAATGCCCTGGCAATAGTAATTTTTTGTTTTTGGCCTTCGGAAATTTTACAGGCATTCTCGCCGATTAAAGTATTATATCTATTTGGTAAATCGTTAACAAATTTATCTATGGTGCAAATCTTAGCAATTTCTGTTATCTCTTCTATGCCGGCATCGGCTTTGCCATACCTTATATTATTTTCTATAGTATCATTCCATAAAAACGGCTCTTGTAAAGCTATTCCAATTTGCCCCCTTAAGGAACTAAACTTTATCTCTTTTATATTGCATCCATCGATTATAATATCTCCTGACCAGGGGTCATATAATCTCAAGAGCAGATTTAATATTGTTGTTTTGCCGCATCCTGAAGGCCCGGCCAGGGCAATATGAGAACCGCCGTCTATGTTAAAATCGATAGCGGATAATACAGGCTCTCCCTGTTTATATCCAAAACTAACATCTCTGAATACTATCCCGCCTTTTTTGAATATTGCGCTCCTGGCATTTTTTTTCTCCACTATTTTGGGGCGTTGAGCCAGGATTTGTTCTACGCGCCGGCAAGACACCAATCCCAAGGCTATATTTTGAAAGAATCCGGCAAAACTACTCTGCAAACCGATTAACTGGCCTATATAAAGCATTATTGCCGTTAAACTGCCCAAGGTCATTTGCCCTTTTATCACCTGATAACCTCCATAAAAGGAAATTAACCCGATAACTACCTTGTTAACCGCACTCCCGGCAAAACCGCTTATAACCTCTAATCTTGTATTCTTGAGGCTCATTCTTATATTAGCTATTTTTCTCCTTAAATAATCCCTTGTCTCAGCCCCCTCCTTGGCAAATGCCTTAACCAATTGGATGTGGGAAAAAACCTCATTTAGCCGCTTAAAGATATCTTCGGAATTCCTGATTAAATCTTCCCAGACTCTTCTCATCCTTTTGGTAAAATAATAAGGCGGCAGATATAGAAGCGGAGCAAGGCAAAGAGAAAAAACAGCCATTTGCCAGTTAAGGCGCAGGACAATAATCAGAATAAACAATAGCTTGGGAAAGGTAGCAATAACCTGAGGCGGGGTTGTGGTTATAAAATCAGCAACTCTATCTATATCATAACTGCTCCTATAAAGATGCTCCCCCGTAGATTTATTCTGAAAGTAATTCAGGTCAAGTTTTTCTAAATGCTTGAAAACCCGCTTATTCAAATCAAAGTTCACCTTAATCTTTATCTGCCTATCCAGATAATTCTTCAGCCCGCTCACCAACCCACTTAAGACAAAGATAACTCCTCCGATTAAAGCCAGAATGATAAAAACCCTTAAATTCTTATTGCCAAAGGCCCTGTCTATAACCAACTTGGTAAGATAGGGATTCACCAGACCCAAAAGAACCCCTATCCCGCTTAAGCCGACTATTACCCCCTCCTTTTTCCAGTAAGACAGAAGATGCTTAGTAAATTTCAGGAATAGCTTAAACTGAGTTTTGTCTAATATATTCTTCATTGTTAAATTGTTTCAGCCAAAGGTTGATCCGCTTGGCGGGCCTCTGGCGGAAAATTGCTGAATGCCACATTGTTACATTCAAACTGTTTCGCAATTAAGGCGAAACAGTTTGTGATTCTTTTTTTTAACAAGCCTATAAAAATAGAATGTTTTAAATCCTGCCAGATCCATTCCTTGATTTGTTCTTAAAAGTTTAGTTTTTTGAGGATGCAATTGGAGTTTAAGGCGTTCCAATAAGAAATCCTTTATTCTTTTATGAGAATTGGCTATTTTTTTATAAGATCTGTCCAAAACAACAAAATCGTCACAATACCTTAGATAAAATTTCTTCCTTAAGTTATGTTTTACAAAATAGTCCAGTTCATTCAGATAAATATTGGCAAAGAGCTGTGAAACAGAACTACCCACGGCTATACCCTTACTTCCGGAACAAAAAGAAAGCATCTTTTCTATCAGCTTTATTACCCTTCCATATTCCAAATAACCAAATTATCAAATCTCCAAAAAACAAAAGGGCTTAGGAGGCTGTTAGGTTTGGTAGCGGGTTCCAAGAGGGAAGAATTTTGGCTGGGCCATACCCATTCAGCACCTTCGTCCCATGCTGATCATAACCACAAATACGTCCGAGCTCCGGGCTCGTACCCACCCAGTACCTCCATGCTACGTGTGATTGGCTTTGGAACACCCTGCCCGTGCTCCAGCAGTTACACGATAACACCGCCTGCTCAGGGTTGAGTTTTACCCGCGTAATCTTGGGTCTGAATTTTGGTTTTCTTCCCATAATTTGATACCTCCCTTCTTGTATCACGTATCAAGTATCAAGTATCAAGTATCAAGTATCAGGTATCACGTTTTACCTGTTACTTGTTACCTGCGGCGTGTTGCGCATTCGCGCTTACTCTTCTCACAAAATCAATAACTTTTCTATCATTCACAAACCCCAGGCTATAACAGGGCACAGTTTTAACCAAATCCTGGCAAAAGGAAATTATATTTTCTAAACATCCTTTATCCCAGAAGGTAGGAAAGAGCGCCGGATAAAGTAGATTGAATGCCCTCTTTCGCGAAATCTGTCTTATTGTATTTTTAGGCGAATGATGGATAAAAAATAATTTTTCAAGCCGCGCCGATTCGATATGCGACTCTAAATAATCACTAAAATCTCCATGCCATGGCGCGCCGTAGATAAAGAATTTTTTTTTAAGTTTTCGCACAATAATGCGGTCATCATTCAAAACCATTGCTTTGCTGTGTTTATGCCAGAGCCTTGCCGTAGTGCTTTTACCTGCCCCGGATTTACCGGCAAAAAGTAATCCCTTGCCGTTTAAATCCTTCACTCCGATAGAATGAGTAAAAATACCTTGTTTATTCAAAGCAAAATAATTTATCAATAGAACCTGCAAAAAGTCATAGATGATATCCGAAGTATTCCATACCTTTCCTTTTTGTTTTTTTGGCAGAAGATAAGCGGTTACCCGGTCAAAAGCCTTGTTTACCAGCATCGCTTGTTTTTTATCCTCAAGCGGGCTTTTGTAAACATAGCTCTTGCCTCTCTTAAGCAAGCGCCAGTTCTCACTTCCATCCTGAAAGTGATAGGTAATAAATACCGGCTTTGTTTTTTTGATTTCGGGTAATTTATCAACTATCTCTACATTAACTAAAATATGCGGAGTTTGCCTGCCTTTATAAAAAAAATTATCAAATCGTTCGCCCGCCTGCGCTCTTTCTTCTTCTTTAGTAAACTGCTCAAGAGGAAAGCGGCTTTTCATCTGAATAATTGTATCAGCAATCCTTAATTTAACTACCACATTATTACCTTGCTTCATTGCTTCTCCTTTTAAATTAGTTGCCTTCGGCAATAATTTATCATATGAAAACCTGCGGTTTTCAAACTTTCCCCTAAAATCCTTAAGATTGAAATTCCTAAACATGAACTTAGTGCGCCTAACGGCGCGGGCTTTTAGTTAGGAGAACATTTCATTCGATCATTACATTCGGGGCAAGTGAACGTAGGACTTTCACCTTCTTTACACCCCTGAGAATGAAAATAGGCATCAAAGACGATATCTTCGACTTCTGTTTCGTATTCACATGAAACACATTTGTACCTGTACCATTGACTCTTCCCGCCAAACATTTTCGTCCTCTTTTTTGCTCAAAGGAGGCGGTAGCCCTTTTTCTTTTTTGCCTGGGTCAGAAATCCGTAGATATCGAACATCGTAGGCGTTTTTCTCTCACTTTACGCCTTAGGTTTCAAGCCTCACGCTTTTGGCGCGCAGCCTGAAGCGTACACGACGTATTCACGGGTATTCGCGTCTAACCCAATCAACAAATTCCCAAATCTCCAAAAAACAAAAGGGTTTAGGAGGATGACTGGCTACCACTGAGGTTATAACCGCGGTAATGCCTGTATGGTCCAATCCATTTTAGCTGTAGCTTACCCATGCACTGTGCCTGGGGTCCAGGCGTGGTTTGTCGTAGCCATCCAGTATCGCGACTGCTGCCTAGCCAGATTGGTTTCGTACCTCCTTGGTAACAGTCGCAGGTTAACACCGCCTGCTCAGGGTTGAGTTTTACCCGCGTAATCTTGGGCTTGAATTTTGGTTTTCTTCCCATAATTTGATACCTCCCTTCTTGTATCAAGTATCAAGTATCAGGTATCAGGTATCAGGTTTTACCTGTTACGTGTTACCTGCGACGTGTTGCTCATTCGCGCTTACTCTTCTCACAAAATCAATAACTTTTCTATCATTCACAAACCCCAAGCTATAACAGGGCACAGTTTTAACCAAATCCTGGCAAAAGGAAATTATATTTTCTAAACACCCCTTATCCCAGAAGGTAGGAAAAAGCGCCGGATAAAGTAGATTGAATGCCCTCTTTCGCAAAATCTTTCTTACTGTATTTTTTCTTCTTCTTTAGTAAACTGCTCAAGAGGAAAGCGGCTTTTCATCTGGATAATTATGTCTGCAATCCTTAGTTTAATTGTTACATTGTTACATTGTTTCATTGTTTCTTCTTTTTTAGCCATTTAACAATTTAACCATTTAGCAGTTTGCCAGTTTAACGGTTTTTTTCGCCAACTCACAAAACCACTCAACAGGCTCTTCTAAGCTTCCCGTTTCCAACAATGCCTTGCCTGGACAATTATAGCATAAATCCCTTATTGAACAATTCTTACATTTAGAATCGGTAATAAATCTTCTGCTCCTTACCCAGTTTAAAATACTTTTTTGTGCTTCTTCGATACTTTTTTCAAATAAATTTATTTTAGGCCCTCTGATACAATTACAAGGTATAACATTCCCATAAGGGTCAATATGAATCCCGTCTCCGCCGCCAATAGCACAAGGAAATAACCTGCTGTTCGGTGTTCGGTTTTCGGTTATCGGTTTTTGGGGTTCAGTATTCAGGGATAACTGACAATCGTTATCTAAGGGTTGTTTATTTCCATCTAGATTTAAAATCTCCTCGGGAGAGATTCTTAAACTACAGGGCCTTAAATCCCCATTAAGCCGGGCATGAAGGAACGCGCTTGGCCTAAAACTTAACCCTAAATTTTCCACAAACTCCTTTATTTTCGGCAATTCCTCTAAATTATCCTTGATCACCTGTGTTTTTATCTTTAAAGGTAATTTATTCTGTGTTATCAGCTTTATGCCATCCATTGCTTTTTCAAAAGAACCCTTTACCCGGGATATCTCTTCATAGGTTTCCTTCGTAACTGCATTAAGGGTAATCTCGATGACAAAAGGAGGTTGCTTTTTCAGATACCCGGCAATCTCTTCAGTCATTGAACAGCCGTTAGTAAATATTGTTATTATAAACCCTTTATCTTTAGCATAAGAGTAAAACTCCAAAAAATCCGGCCGCGTTAAAGGGTCTCCTCCTGTCCAACAAAGCCAGATTACCCCTGCATTATATATCTTATCAAGTAGGAATTTCACCTGGCCGGTACTTAGCTCACCTTTTATGTATTCTTGTTTATTATAACAATCTGAATAGCAATGCCTGCAATGAAGGCCGCATTTAAAAGTTAACTCAAACTGGCATACATTCGGCTTTTTGATTCGCCAGTTCTTCTTGTGAGTTTTGAGGCTAAAAGTTCTGTATTGAAGTTCTTTCATGATAATACGTAGCACGTCACAGGCATCAGGTATCACGCTTCAAGCTTCGCGCTTTTGACGTGCAGCGTGCAGCCATTTAACAGTCTAACAGTTTAACAATTGCCTTCTCTCTTCCGCCCTCCCGCGGCTTTCAGGTACACAGGAAGTAAAAGTCCTGCTATGAAGCCAAGCTTTTGCCGGACACCACTTACAATAGGGCTCAAACTCACACCTATCGCACTGGTAATTTTCATCCGGCTTAATATTCTTCACTAAGTCTTTTAACTTTTCCCACGCGCTTTTCAGGCTCGGTGTTCGGTGTTCGTTTTTTTCCGATAACCGATAACCGATAACCGATAACCCGCTTTCAGCTTTGTCTTCTGTCAGTATTTTATACTTAGGATAATCAATCATAAGACACATCTTTAACTCTCCAAAGGGAGTGATTGCAGCTTGAGTTTTGCCTACTCCGCATTTGAATAGGTTTTCGGTTTTGGGTGTTCGGTTTTCGATTTCTTCCGATAACCGACAATCGATAACCGATAACCGACTCTGTCCTCTGTTATTTGCCATCCGGCCTCTGTATTTATACGGCTCTTTTGACCCATTTAACCGGGGCGAAAGCGTATCATCCAAACGGTGCAGGGCGCCTAAGGAAACAGCAAAATCCTGTATCTCTTTTATTTCAGATTCATTTTCTTTTAAAACGCAGGTCTTGAATCCCAATTCAACTCTTCTTTTATACAATAAATCAATAGCTTTAAAGATCCTCTTGTGCGAATTAGGCGCCCGGGTAATTTTCTCAAGAGCCTTTTTGCTCATCGCCGGAATAGTAATATCTACCTTGTTTGGCCTCAAAGTAGCTAATTCATCAGCTATTTCTTCATTTATCAACGAACCGTTGGTATAAATAATAACCTCAAATCCCTTTTTCTTAGCATAGCGGAATATCTCCATTATGTCTTTCCTTAGAAATGGCTCACCGCCGGTAAAGCCTAAATAAAAACAGCCAATATCAGCAAGCTGTCCTAAAATAGAAAAAACCTCTTTTGTCTTAAGCTCTCCTGCTTTTCTTCGGTAACTTAAGGGCACATAACAATGCTTACAATAAAAATTGCACTGGTAGGTTAATTCAAACATCACCCGCAAAGGAAAGCCTCTATTTTTAGCGGATTTGTGTATTCGCTGCCAAAAATTATGATAAGACTGAGTTTTCATTGCTAAATTGCTACGTTGCTATATTGATAATCTCTCATTAGTGAATTTAATAAGTGAATTAATTTCCTTGGGTAATTTCTTCAATTCTTCAGAGATATGTTGATATTCCTTTTCTTTTAATAAACCTCTTTTATTTGCTTTCTCAGTCCAATCAAAAGATTCCTTTATTGAACCATAACTATAACGATAGAAATTAACCTTATCTTTCTTAAAATATCTACCGAAACCCTCAGCAATATTAGCCGAAATAGAATCAACGGCTTTAACTAACTGTTTACCTACTGTATCTTTTACAAAATAATTCCACTTATTTACGATATTCCAAACATAGTTGGATAAATCAAAGGCAATCCTATAAGCACTTATGTCTTCCAGTTCCAAATATTTCTTCATCTCAACAGTTTAACAGTTTAGCGATTTAACAGTTTAACAATTTAACTCCCATCTGTTCCGCTGTTGCTTTAGCCAACTCGCAAAAATAAGGAACCGGCGCTTCTTCATCACCAGTCTCCAAAAAGGCTCTTGCCGGGCAGTGATAGCAGATCGGCCTTAAAGAACAGTCTTTACATTTTGAGCCAGTCTTAAATTTCTCATTTAAAAGTTGAGGGAATACGTTGTAGAAACCTTCTCTGAAAGGCTGCTTTTTTAAATCCACGCTAAACTTCTCAGAAAATTGGCAAAATTTAAGCCTACCGTAGGGATTGATAAAAAACTGCGTAAACCAGGCATTACAACGATAAAGAAACTCTTTGTCCCTTCCTAAATCAGGAAACTTGCCGCAAAGACCTCTTTCATATTCCTGCCAAATCTCAGGGTCTGACTTCTTAGATTCTAATAATTCTCCTGGAGAAAGCCTGTAATCGCAGGGGGTTGTATCGCCATTAAGCCGTGCGTATATCATCGGGTCGTATTTGAATCTCCATGTTTTATTGCCCTTGCCCCGTGAGATAGGCGTAGCCTTCATCTCATGGGGCTTGCCTAAAAGCTTATCGGTAAAGGCTTTTATTCTGACAATTTCATCTTTGTTTTGCTTTAAGCAGTTTGATTTTAAAATTAAAGGGAGTTTTCTAACGGTGAGCTCCTTTATTACAGACATAACCCTTTTAAAAGAACCTTTTACCTGAGTTATTCTCTCATAAACAGGCTCAGTTATGCCGTTGAGGGTAATTTCTATAGATTCCGGCGGAGATTTCTCAAGATAATCTACAATCTTTCCTGTAAGAAGTAAGCCATTGGTAAATATGGTTATGACAAAACCTTTTTTTTTGGCATAAGAATAAATCTCTAAAAAATCATCTCTTAATAAAGGCTCTCCGCCGGTAAAACAAAGCCATAGGCAGCCCTGCTTATGAATTTCATCAAGAATTTCCTCCCACTCCCGGGTTGTCAATTCTTGATTCCCGGTATTCGGCGTGCAGCGTGAAGCGTATTCCTCAATTCCCTTACAATAACAATGAACGCAATTAAGATTACAGCGGTAGGTAAGCTCAACCTGTCCTTTCCAGGGATAATGTTCCTTTTTGCCATATAATTTGTTATAAAAACGCCCTGAACTAATGTTTTTCATTGTTCGTTTTGCTCGTTATGCCCATTGTTAAATTGTTATATTGCTTCATTGCTAAATTGCCACACAAACAATTTAGCAGTTTAACAGTAGTTAAATCCAAAGGGGCTCAGGAGGAAACAGTTTCTTGTCTGAAAAAATCAGTAGTAATAATATTTTTATTCCTGCACACTGTCTCATCATAGCCTATATAAGCCTCCCCTGTACCCAGCCTGTGTCATAGCATGAACAGAACAACACCGCCTGCTTAGGGTTGAGTCGGATCCATGTTATCCTTGGTCTGAATTTTGGTTTTCTTCCCATAATTTAGCACCTCCGCTCTTTTGCCTAGCGCGTATTACCTATTGCAACGTGTAGCATGCTGCGTGCAGCAGTTTATTTTACCCTTTTCCTTATTAAACTGCCTCATTGATAAATTGCCCTTAATGATTTCTTCGCGCAGCATAATTGAAATGATCAAAATATTTCCGCCACAATACCTCTGTAGACGAAAACTCATTTTTACCATAGAAATAATCTACAATGGCTTCTCTTACCCGCGCAATTTCTTTGTAACGCGGAAAGGTTTTAACAGAAGCTAAGGTCATATCAATTAATTCTAATGCTCTACATACAGCTTTTTGGCTATATTCATTGTTCCCCTTTTTTAGCCAATTTAACGACCGGCTGATTTCACTTCCAATATTTGCCATTTGCTCAAGAAAAGGCATTTGATTCCACCGCCCCAAAGCAAGGCCTTTATGTTGAAGTCTCATCTTTGCACCCATTTGTTAACAACCTTAATAATCTTTTTGCGTAATTCTTCATCATCAATGCCTCTGCTCATATTTCCTTGTGAAGGACGTATATTAATCATAGAATCAAACTCAAGAAAATCTTCCCCCTTTAAATCAGGATAAAAATTAATTCCCCAAAGGCATTTTTGTTGGGAACCATCTTCAAAAAACAATGCCTCTAAGTCAGAATGTAATTCCGCATCAAGAGCAACTAATTCTCGCTCTATATCCACTACAGCTTTCACTAAATCACCAAATGTATCTGCTGCCATCTTTTTCAATTCATCAATTGTAACAATTTTATCTAATATCTTCATAGTATCTGCGAACTTTAACTCCTCAAAAATATGCTGATATTCTTCTTACTTTACCCGCCTAACTTTTTGGATGTCCTTGAAAATAATTCCTTAAGACTCTTTCAATATAATTTCTTCCCCAGCCAGTCTTTAAAAATTTTTCTCTTACCATGGCATCTTTTCTATCTCTATAAGCTTCATAACAAATCAAGATAAATGGCCTACGCCCCTTAGTGGAAAAGGATAGTCCATCATTATGTTCTTTTAGCCTTTTTCGTAAATCAACAGTAAAACCTATATACAATTTTTTGTCTTTAAGGCTTTGAAGTATATAGACATAATACATATCCAAAAAGTTGAGCGGGTTGCCTGGGCCCGAAATCCGTACAGCGTATAGCGTGCTGCGTGCAGTGTGCAACGTGTTACCAACCTAAACAACTGCCTTTATCTCCTTTAAATCCTTCAGGAAATCCTGCATCTCTTTATCTACCTCTCCGGAATTAGTATCAAACTCCTTTAAAACCTTGCTTTTAATCTCCCCAAGGCTTCTTTTACCATTAATCAATTCCCAGATCCTTGAGGCAACCTTGTTTAAGGTATAGATACAGTTTATCTCCTCGGAAGTTTTATAAATCGGCATAAGAATAGTCTCATTATCAATTGTTCGTGCCACCATATCCTTGTTTTTGCGTAAAACCATAGTTTCTCTCATGGGGTTATTCCTCCTTCTTACCAAGCACTGTCAAAACTATTTACCCTTTATGTGCTTAAAAACTCTAAATCCTAAGTGTTTAGGATTTTTCCCCTGTGTGATATATTGTTATATTGCTGTATTGTTAAACAATTTAGCAATCTATCCAGGCCCGCCATCTTCTTCTCAATCTTCTGTAAACCTTTAAGCTTCCTGCCTTTTTTCAAACTTAATCTCTTGGCTCTTTCAAAATCCTTTTTAAACTCCTTGTATCTTATAGAAACGTATTTAGTTATATCATCTTTTGCCTTTAGATGGCAGCAAATTTTTAGAAGCCTTTTAATTACATCTATATTACTTAGCCCCAGTCTCATTGCATCCTGATAAAAAACTGCTGCCTTTTCAAAATCTTTCTCCCTCTCATAAATCTGCCCTAAAAGATAACGGTTCTTGGGCTGCATTGGCTCAAAGGGTTGATAACTAAGAAATAACTTCTTAGCTTTCTTAAACTTCTTCAATCCTAACTCTGCCTGTGCCAATCCCAATAAAGATTGTTTCAATTCTGTCTTTAGTTTTAAGGCATAGGAAAAATGCCTTTTTGCCTTATAAAAATTCCTTTTTTCTAAAGCGATATTACCCAGACCAATAAAAGGATAAGGATTTTCAGGGTCAACCCGGGTAACCTTCAAGAATTCCCTTTTGGCTTTGGAAAATCTGCGAATATTTAAATAAAGAGGCCCATAATTATTATCCGCTGCCCGATAGGAGGGATCAAGCCTTATTGCTTTTTGGTAATATTCCTTTTTGCCGGTTGATGCAAAGCGCTCAAAAAAGACAGAGGCAATAAACTTTTGCCCATAGCGTTCTTTAAAATGTTTTGGCGACAAGCGGTAAGCTAATTCATCCCCCAAGATTTTATAGCGCATTGGCGTCCAGCCGCCATTTACAGAATAGGCAATGGTGGTCCAAACCGGCTTGAGCTCCTTCTTGCTAAGCAAATCCTTTACCAATCTATCAGGCCTAATCCAACGTTTCCTTTTACCTATTTTAGCCGTATTACTTGCGTTTAAAAGGCTGTCCACAATTAGGAAGTCAGTATCAATATCTAACAAGACCTTTTGTTTTAGAATCGGCAGTTTTTCTAATGTGCATATAACAAATTTTCTTCCCAAGAGTTTAGTTGAGACTATCCCATCTTGAAACGTATGACGTGTAACGTGTAACGTGTGACCTAATTGGCAAGGGTCATGTCTTGAGAAACTCTTGAGCATACCTTTTATAATTTTGAGCGACTTCTTAAATTCCTTTAATCTTCCTGGAATAACCCAGTAAAGATCCTTGACGATACCCTCGCGCATTGCCGGATAGATATAATTTCCGATATTAGTCTGCTTATCAAAATCTTTCTGATATCTCTGATACAAAAGAGACTTTTCCAATTCCCGCTTCAGTTGATTTAACGTCCTTGCTTCATTCATTATCTGCTCTTTCGGCTTTGCCGGATGAAAGCCAAAATCAATATGAGCATCGATATGGACGAGATCCACGCCTTTAAAACCTTTCTCCCTCCAGATTTTTAGCGCCTCATGATGATCTTCAATAAGGGATATTTTGTTTGTCATCTTCACCTAATAACTCCGATAAGATGTGTGTTAATCTGACTAAAAAGAGAACCTTTCAGCAATATTCCATAAGGGGAAAATGGAAGAGGAAAAAGAGTATGTAATGAAATAATCTCAAACCCGGCTTTTAAACAGCTAATTTTGAATTCTTTTATTTTCCTTTATTTTCCAACTTATCTATAAACCCATCGGCTTGTTTTATATACCCGTTATAATCTTGAGCCGCCAAAAAAATGGCGTTGTAGACTTTTTCATCATCTATATCCATATATTCATGGACTAAGATATTTCTCATCCCTGCCGAACCTTTAAGTTTTTCCGCCAATTCCCTTGATATCAAACCTACATCCACGGCTCTTATAAATGAGACACTATAATCCTCTGGCGGCCTATTTCCTGTCTCCATCACAACATGATTATTTATGTCTATAGCTCATTCTCCGATTAATTGAATAAGCCGCTCTGTAGCTGACTTTAAATAAAAGTCGGTTTTATATTCTTCCAGACTCTTTTGGGAAATAGGTTTTAACTTCTCTAAATACATATTCAAACGTGATAACTTTCTTCTAATCAATTCAATATCAATCATATTTCATCTCATCCTTTTTATTGCTGATTTAATATACTGTTTCTCCAATATCCTGAATTTTCCTGTATCTTGATATCTTGCCAATGCACCTAACCTAAAGGAATTAAACAGGCCTCGGTTCTTTTCATACAAAGGTATACCATTTATGGCTACATGATAGGTAATCATTGCTTCAGCGCCATTTAAAAATACAGGGTCAAATTTATCGCCAAAAATTGAAACAAAATCTCTCAATATGTCAAAATATTTTTCTTTAATTATATTAGAGTCCCCCAACAACCCTATATCTATATCACTTTTAGCTGTAGCGGCATTTTTAGCATACGAACCATGTAAAACTACTAGAAATAAATTATACTTCCGGCATATTCTATAAAGATCTTCTTTAACCCGCAGTAAAATTTTGCTATTACAGGATTTATTGTAATCAAAAACATCCATACGTTCCTCTCTTTCATACCCTTTATTAAACTGCTACATTGTTAAACTGCTTATATTTTGTAGCGGCGTATTTAATTATATCATCTTTTGTCGTAAGGTGCCAAAAGGTTTTTAGAAGCCTTCGTTTCATGTTTTATGTAACGCCCTCTTAATAATTCTACTCCCTATCCCGAACAAAGGACCAACTACTACAATAAGCTGATTAACAAAATTGCTCCGTCTCCCTGCAAGGCTTATAATATGGCCGTTTCTCAAAACACCTGTAACTTTACCCACAAGCAATTCCTCTGCCACTGGCTCACCTGAACTCAAATTATTATCCCCGCGGGCATAAAGCAAACACCCTCCTTTATTCTTGATTATCTTTACCAGTCGGTGACAGACTATCTGATTCTCTGCCCGGTAGAGAATAATATCGCCAACCCTTAAGCTTCCTGCGGCAACCTTTTTAACCACTACCCTCTCTCCTGTCTTGAGAAATGGCCACATACTAAAACCAACAGCTTTAATAAGGATTAAATCCCCATATTCCTGCTTTAAGTGAATATCGTTATCTCTCTGCATCGCCTTCAATTTTAAATATATGAATTGCCGCAAGGCCGTTGGGATAATAAATGGTTTTAATCGCTGTTGCATCAGGGTATTTGGCTTTGAAATACTTCCATAGCCAACTAAATTCGCCTCCCCAATAATCTTCAGGCCATGATTCTGGCGCCCAGATTAGATAATAGGCTGGGTTTATTTTGCTCTTTGTTTGTGTTTTCCTATACATTCTATTATCCTGGCTTTGGGCAAAAAGATCTAGATAAACATTTACTGGCATCATTCTTGATTGAAGAACTATTTGACAATTTTTTATATCGGGAATTTGTGATAAAGACTCTGCTGCTTCCTTACAGCCATAACTGTTTCTGCGCAATTCTTCTAAATGCGTAGGCGCAACATGGTAATAATGCGCCACAATTGAAAAATCTCTGTAAAAACTAATCCTATACAAAGTAAAATTCCTGTGAAGAATAATAATCTTCGTTAAAGAGCTCCTAAACAGCCTAAGCCAAGCCAAATCAAAAGAATCTTATCGGAAGTCTTTCTACGCAAAAAAGAGATAGATTATATGCCCTAACAAAGAATGCTAAACTAAAAATAAAAACCGGGAATAAAATATTGAATAATTTAATAACGGGCTTTTTTTGCATTGGTTACTCCGCAAGTTATTGCCTTATAGGGAATATAAAACAGGCGGTTCTTATATAAGAAATCGGTTTTTTTATCATAAGACGAAAGCCCGTAATACTTGGCAAACTGCTCTTTGGGTATATTGAAGATATATTCTGTCGGCTCCCAAAAGCTGTCATATAAAAGAAAATGGCTCTTTAGATATAATTCTTTCCCGTCCGCCTTTTTTGCCGGCAAAAAAGTATTCCTTTGTATAAACCGCCGAATTAATCTTTGTTTATAGCGCGGGATACCTAAGCCATGCCATACCTCTGTGGGCATTTTCTGTTCTAATAAAATTTCTGCCTGGGTTAAGATAAAAAATAATGCCGCGCGCATCTTGCCTTTTTTTGCTTGTTTCAAAACATAATCCCAGTCAAAACCAACAGTATATTTATTTAATAATACTACCGTATCGTAAGCATTTTTCAGGCAGAGTGTGCGGCCAAACCGGCGATTATGCAAGGCTAAACTAAAAAGAGTATCTTCCGGAGAAAGCAGATTTATTTTTCTTCCATCCGCATTAATTTCTCTTATTCTTTCCCAAAGCCCCGGCAGTATATTGCGGTTTTTCCTTTTAAAGTCAAGGTTCCAATGCAGTTCGATAAAAGGTGCTTTTTCATCTTTCTTTTTCTTATAGAAGGTAAAGTGAATTTGTTTTTCTCTCCAGTATTCTTGTTTTAAACCATAGAGTTCTTTTCTATATCCTAAATCGCCGAATATTGTTTCCGCTTTTTGAAGGTCTTCTTCCTTAACCAAAAGGTCGATGTCTGTCATTGGCCTGAGATAATTATTTGCGTATAAATCTTCAAGAAGAGCTACCCCCTTTATAGGTAAAAGGATAACCCCCGCTTGCTCAAAAAGATCATATATTCGTAAGAATTCCTGCCAAAGTTTCTGGCAGCGGACTAAAGCGCAATAATAATTATTTTTTAAAAAAGTTTCTAAATCATGAGGCAAAAATGAATTGAAATCCTTCAAAGCAGAATAGCTAAAAGGGGTTAAATCATGATAAATAATAAAACTTTTAAACTTTCCCCAATCAATAGAATAGGAAGTTAGTAAATCATTGATCTCCTGTTTTTTATTGCCAACTATATGACCAACAATAAATTTAATTAGATTTATTTCAGGAATTATCTCTGACATATCGAAATATCCATAACCCGTCGAATTCTTTAATAAACTCCAGCCTGAAATTCGTATCCAGCCAAGTTTTAACGGACTGGGAATTATCATCCAATCTTCCATCCCTGGCCCAGTCCGAAGAAATAACCCATAATCTTTTGAATTTCAGATTATTTATCCTGTTAAAAGTCAGATAATTTCCGCTTTCCCGGATAGGCCTTTGCCAGCTCCCGTCCGGGAAACCGGGATCAAAAAAATAATAAAAAAACCGAAACTCTCCCTTAGTGTAAAATTGTAAAGAAGGTATAATAGACTCGTTAGTGAAAGCTAATATATCCTCCTGTCCAATATTATCTTTTAAAAATTCAGCGATTGGCCTAATTGGTTTCTTTATATAAGCGCCGCGATGATGTATTAAAGGCGGATATATCTTATTATTAAAATATCGATAATCGGAAATAAACAATAGCGGGATTAAAACGCATAAACCAAGATTTCTTACCGGCTTTTTACAAAACCCTATCCCCAAAGATAAAATAAGATAAAAATAAGGGCTAAAAATAATAAGGCCCCGATCTAAATAAACAGAAAAAAATACTTTAGAAAAGACAAAAGCCGTCGATATAGGCACAAAAAACAAAAACAGGCAAAATGCGAAATTTTGCCTCAATTCCTTTTTTTTATACACCCCCGCCAAAACAGAAATAAAAAACAAACCCGTTAGCATATTTGATAGAAAATACAGTAAAGGGAAACCATTATAGCCTAAGATGAAATTTTCCAGCGTAATTGCCAAAGAGTTCCACTGAGGCTCAGATATCCAGAATCCTTCCCAGACATAATAAAATTTACTCAAAAACCGGGGTAAATAAAAACTGAAACTTAAAGCGATGATTAAAAAAACAATTACTTCTTTGAATTTCAACCTCAGCTTTTTGAGAAAGACAAGATATAAAAATTGAGTAAAAAATAAAAAGATATAAAAATAATTGGTGTAAATACCCAAAAAAGAAACTAAGATAAAGAGTAACCATTGCCTGTTTTCGCCTTTTCTTAAAGCCTTGTAAAATAATAAACTCGAAAGCAAGCCAAAAAATAAAAGCATACTATAGTCCCGCGCTTCCTGGGCATACCAGAGATGAAACGGACTAACCCCCATAATTAAAGCCGCGCATATACCAACTCTTTTATTGAATAAATTTCTTCCCAAAAAGAAAATCAAAATTACGGATAGAAAGCTAAAAATTAATGAAGGAAAGCGCAGGCTAAATTCTGAAATGCCGAACAGTTTTATCCAGAAATGAAGGAATATCCAGTAAAACGGCGCGTTCCAATTAGACCAAGGATATTTAGCATAACTAATCGTAAAAATTTCATCATACCAAAAGTCATGGGAACCTAATTTATACAATCTCAGAAGAAATAAAATGGTAAAGAAAAGAATAAATAAACCTCTTCTTATTGAACAAAAATTCCTTATTTGAAATCTTTTCATTGAATTATTGAAGTGGATATAAAGACTCTTAAGAATTTGAAACTATCTTTAAAAATTGAAAAGTGAGATCTGCCAAATCTTCTCTCTTCCCACACGGTAGGAATTTCTGCGATCTTATATCCATAAAAATACGCTTTCAAAACTACCTCCATAGAAATTTCAAAACCCTTGCTTTTTGTCTTTATATTTTCGAAAATAGTTTTTCTATAAGCTTTAAAAGGATTGGTTGAATCTAAAGTAGGTATTTTTGTTATTGCATGAATTAAGTAGTTAAAATATCTCGAAAGGATAGCTTTTAAAAAAAAACTGTTCTTTCTTTTTCCCCTTCTCATATATCGTGAAGCGCAAATAATATCATAACCTTCGGATATCCCCTTACACATCCTGGGTATAATATCAATTTCATCAGATCCATCGCTCATCACAGGAACGATAATATCACCTTTTGCCATATTTATACCGATCTCCAAGGATTCAGCAAACCCCTTTCTGTATTTGTTGACGATGATTTTAAATTCAGGGAAAGGTAGCGATAGTTTCTCCATGATTTCAAAACTACCGTCAGAGGAGTTATCGTCAATTACGATTACTTCATAATCCTCCTTGAACTTCCTCTGCAAATTAAACAAGATTTGCTCTATACTTTCTTTCTCATTATGCACAGGGATTATAATGCTTATCATTGGTTATATTTACTTTATGCTTTCTCTCCATAAGGACACCCTTGGTAAGACCACAGCCACAGGGAATAATCAAGTTTAAAACTAAACCTGTCTTTTTAAGATTTAAAAAGTTGGATTTCTTATCAATTAGGACTATACCTTTATCCTGGATAATTATATTACAGATTATTTTTAAAAGAGTGGTTTTCCCTGCCCCATTTTTTCCAAAAATTCCTAAAATTTCGCCCTTTCTCACGGAAATATTTATATCTTTTAAGACAGTTTGCTTAAATTCATCCTTTATTTTGCCGGGAAGGCAATAACTTAGCTTTTTATAAAAAGGAATGGGTTTTAAAAAATATTTAGTGAGATTATTTATTACTAACATAGTTTACAAAATAAGGTTCACATAGAATTTTGTTTAGCTTCTAAAAGAAGCGCTATGGTTGCCTACGGGAAAAACACGCATTCAACAACTAGGCTTCCGTGAAAACTAAATATGCAATCAGCAGATGGGGATAATGCATTCAATGATTCAATTGTTTTCTTAGGGCAAACATAGTCCACCTAAAATATCGTAATCCATGGTTAAAAATGTGAAACTTTGATTTCCCTGCCTTTCTGTCTCTCCAGACGGTCGGAATTTCGGCTATTTTATATCCAGCAAAATAAGCCTTTATTGTTATCTCTATGGACATTTCAAATCCCTTACTTTCTATATTGATATTCTTCAAGACTATCCTCCGATACATTTTAAATGAATTCGTCAAATCAGTACAGGGAATTCCGCTAATTAAATGCATAATCCGGCTCAGGAGCATCGAAAATGACTTCTTTAAAAATCTCCCACCTACACGCCTTCCTCCCTTAATATTCCGTGAACCGCAAACGATATCATAACCTTCAAGAATCTTGGCATACATCTGATTAATCGATTCCGGTTGGTCGCAAAAGTCACCCATAACCGGAACAACCACGCTATCGGCATCTACTTCTTCAAGCCCAGTCTTAAACGCACCAACTATCCCTGCTTCAAACATATTAGGAATTACCCGGATATTTTTATTGCAAATTGCCATTCGTTTAACTATCTCTCGAGTATTATCTATAGAAAAATCATCAATAACAATAATCTTATACTCTCCGGATAACTTACTTTCTATCGCGGCTAAAGTCTTCTCAATAAGCTCTTCTTCATTATAAACAGGAATAATTATGTTTATCTTCATCTTTCTCTTCCTCTAAACATCCCGCATTCTGCTATCTTTATTTTTATAGCTGATTATATCATAATGTAAACCGTTCTTTTTCGCTATTTTTTAAAATATTGCTTGATTTAAACATCATAATTATATATATTTACGTTAGGGGAATAGAAGAACATTGATAGAATAAAACCGATGCGCAAGACTTTAAATAAATTTAACCCAAAAATTGCATTACGGCAAAAGCCATAAATGTACTGGAACCGTTTATTTTTCAGCTAAATCTAATGTACCAAAAAAATGCAAGCAATTTTTGCCCTAAAGGGCGCCACAGGCGGGTTAAACCGAGATTCTGCAATAATATTTTAAGAATAATAGGTTTCTTAAAGAAACCTATTACAAAATCCCGGTTTAACAATCTATTAACTTCAATTCCTTATGAATTATGGCTTATCATCGTAGTTGCCTTCTCTCTCAGAGTGTATCACTTAGGTTATCATGACCTTTGGTATGATGAAGTTATTACCCTTATCAAAATTTCTAAACCTGACATTCTCCAACTGTGGAATCCACCTCTCTACTATATTATTTTAGCTGGCTGGGTTAAAATATTTGGCTTCTCTGAAGTCAGCCTGCGGTTTCCTTCTTTATTATTCAGCTTAGCCTGCGTTCCGGCAATATATTTATTAGGTAAAGAATTATTTAACAAATCTGCGGGGATATTTGCCTCACTTATTACTGCTCTCTCACCATTTCAACTCTGGTATGCTCAAGAAGCTAGGAGCTATAGCCTTTTAGCATTTTTGGGGCTTCTTTCATCCTATTCTCAATTTCTTTTTATCAATCGAAAACAGAATAAATTCTTATACTGGTGCATAGCCTTTGCTATATTAGGCGTTTATACCCATCCTTATTATATCTTTTTTGCAATTAGTCAATTAATATGCTGTGTTATTTGTATGAGAAAGAGATGGTCGGTTAAAATGCTAATTGCTTCCTTATTAGTTTCTCTTTCTTTTATTCCTATTATGCGAAAGTCTTGGATTAGATTATCCGCTGTAATGGAAAACTACTGGATTTCTACCCCGAGCTGGAAATCACTTTTAATAAGTATAGAAAATTTTAATTTGGGTTATAACAGTCATTTATTAACTTATTTTATCTTTGATATATTAAGCCTGATTCTGGTTATTGCAGTTGTCTGGTCAGTGAAGAAGAAGGCGGTATCAAGAAAGGGGATTATATTCTGTTTTAGCCTATTTATCTTACCCCTGATATTTACATTTACATTTTCCAGGTTAATCGTCCCTATTTATTTTGATCGTGGTTTGATTATTTCTACTCCTTTTTACTACTTGATATTAGGACTGGGCATAAGCGCTTTTAGAAAAAAAATATTGAGGTTTTCTGTCATAATACTTATCCTCACATTCCTCACTGTGGGTATTTACGGTTTTCTCAAAGGATGGATGCCCACGAAACAGATTCATCACGTTGGGGTTCATCCTAAAAAGCCGATTGAACCGGTAGTAGAATTTATCAAAAAAAATTCGGCCCCTGAAGACATCATTGCTTTTACTAATGATTCCGTCAAACTCCCTTTTATCTGGTATAGTGAAGGAAGAAACTATGTCTTTTTCAGCGGACATAAAAAGGGCGTAAAGCCTTCTTTTGGAAAGTTTCGTTTTATCTTCGGGCCAAAGAGTGTAACTCCCAGCTACAGACAGCCCAGAAAAGAGGATGAGTTTAACATTCCCCTTGGTAAGGTCAACGAACTCGAGTTTAAGAAGCTTTTTGTTTTGGCCTGCGACTGGCCGAGAAGCGGAAATTTAGATAAGAATTCGTCAACTGTAAAAGAAAAATTGGACGAGATTTTTAATCTGGAAATGAAAAGAGAATTTGACGGCTTATGGGTATATAAGTATGGGAAATAGAAATTTAACAAAAGAGGCGCAATTAGTTTTAGACATTCTCAGGGAAAGAAACGGAGATAAAAAACCTCCTTCTATAGATACCTTCCCTTTAGAAGACATAAACTGGCCTCTCCTGATAAAAATGCTCAGATATCATAAACTAATTCCTTTTTCTTATCTTTTTTTCAAACATTCTTCGTTTACCTTAAGTAAAGAAACTAAGGATATTTTTGAGAAAAAGTACAATTTTGTTCTATCTCGAAACATCCGGTTTCAGGAAGAATTTCTCAGGCTATACCGTATATTCACAAAAGAAGGTATAAGTATCGTGCCCATTAAAGGTTTGGCCCTCCTGGCAGACCTATACAACCAATATCCTGTCAGGCCAATGACAGATATGGACATCCTGGCCAAAGAAGAAGAATTAGAAAAAGCTGAGGGTATTTTAGAAAATTCCGGATACAAGAAACACCTTGGGAAAGGGTCTTACTCATATTGGAGAGAGCAAAACTGTAATATTCCCTTTAAGAAGGAAAAAGAAGATTGGCTGCTGGAATTACATTTTGCTCTTGATCTCAAAAGGCATTCTTGGTCTATCCTGCCGGATTTATGGAAAAGGATACGGCCATTTGATATCAATGGAACAAAAATTAAACTATTATCTCCCGAAGATACCTTGTTTAGCCTGGCGCTTCATCAACGAAGATTCGGAGCACCTCTGTGTTTGAAAAATACACTGGATATTGCTTTACTCCTGCACAAATACAAAGATAAGTTTGACTGGCGTTACGTTTTGGAAGAAGCAAAAAAGGGGGAAATGCGTTTAACTATCTTTTTCGTCCTGCTCCAGGCAGAATTTTTCCAAAAGACGCAAATATCTCCGCTTGTTTGGAAAGAATTGAGAGTTCCGGACTGGAAAAGGAAACTTATAAAAAGACTTATTGAAAAAGACACATTTTCATCAAAGCCTTTTTCTCGACTCAAACACATTTACCTGAAAACGCATTTTCTCCTCTACGATAGCCTCTGGGAACCAATTAACTATATTCTTCATATCACCCGGGAAGAATTTGCAAAGTTTTATAATTTAACTCTATATGCACCTAAAACAGAAACCCTTTACAAAATGCGCTTCCTTTATCTACCCTGGAGACTAATTCTGGATAATTTAAAGAAACTTCCTTTTAACGATTGATTTTTATCAATGGCAGAAACAGACAAATTTTTCTCATCCTCAAAGTTGCTTAAAGACGGGTTCCGAGGATCAATCTATCACTATTTCACAGCCGCGATTGCTGCTCTTCTTAATTTTCTTATTGTAATTTATATACTGCAAAGATTGAATTTAGAAGAGTTTGGTATCTACAATTTCTTACTTGCTGCCGTGTTATTCATCCGCACAGTTACTTCTCTTGGAACGGACTCAGTGGTTCAAAGATATCTCCCTGAATATGAAGAAAAAGGAAACAATTATTTCAAAAAGCGCATCCTGAGCGGGAGTATGCTAATATGTTTCTTTGCTGCTGTCGTCCTCTTAGGTATCTTGTTTATTGCCAGAACCAGGATAATAGATTTTTTTCACCTTCCTGAATACTCAAAGAACCTTTTTTGTATATCGATGGCTATAGCCTTGCTTGCTCTGGAATCTCACCTTCTGGGGAATATAGCCCTGGTTGCTTTGTTAAAAAACCGATATTGGAGCTTTTGCAGAATTACTTATAGTCTTATAAAACTTATTTTGTTTTATTTTGCTTTTCGACTGAATTACGGGTTAACGGGAATCCTGTGGGGCTGGCTAATCTCCGAATTTTTACTTCTCATATTTTTTCTCATTAAGGGATACCAGGATGTGTTTTCTCTGCCAGTAAGAAAAGAAAATATTCAAAAGCTGCCGGTAAGAAGGTTTATTAATTTCGCGAAATTCCTGTATTTCCACAAACTCACTCAATTTTTTAAAAGGAAGGGATTTGACATATTTTTACTTTCTTACTTCTTGGACACTAAAGCAGTAGCTATCTATTCTTTCTGCTTTGGAATCCCTCTGCTGTTGATGCAATTATCGCCGGCTAATAAACTGCATCCTATATTAAAAACCCTCTCAGTGAGGAACTATACGAGGCAAAAGAATTACGAAAACTTTTCCTATTTATTTGCCTTTATTAACCGGCTAACCTTTTTTATTATGATACCCCTTTTCATTTTTGTAATGATTCTAGCAGACAAAATAACTTTGTTTTTACTGAATCCGGACTACATCAAGACCGTATACCTATTTAGATTATCCCTGGCCTTTATAGCTATCCACCAGTTTGGATTTGTATATACACCGATTTTATTTACCCTGGAAAAGACAAAGATAATTTTCATTACCGGCTTAATCTCGTTTTACAATTTGGTCATGGATATCCTCTTGATACCCATTTATGGCGTCTTAGGTGCTATTCTTGCTACCGGCAGCACCGGAATTATAGTAATTCTCTACTATCGTTATGCTACGGGTAAAATTATTCGCCTCTCCTATCCCTGGAAGTCTTTTGCTGTCTTTACTCTCAACACTCTATTTGCAGCGGGTCTTCTGTTTATCCTGCGCCCGTTTATGGATGATGTCTTTTCACTAATTTTTGTTTTTGCTTTAACAGTAACCGCTTATCTAATCTTTTCATTTCTTAACAAAGGGTTCGAACAAAAAGACCGGGATATTATTAACGCGGTGATAGGGAGAAAAATATGGGTGTTTTAATTCAAAGAAATCACTCCATACGGAATAAAGATTCATCCGGCAGGCCAAGAGAAAAATGCGCAATGAGTAATCTGACCTTTAACTCACCGTTGACATACATTTCTTTGATAGAAGGGAAAAAAACATCGCCAAACTTACGGTAGCGCGTCGCATATTTTACCATGTGTCTATCTTTCCGAATAACTTCTACTTTCAGTAAATAAAAAGTCTCCTTATCAAAACTTATCCGGACTTCTTTTTCGGGTTGTTTCCAGGCTAACAAATAACACGGCCGGCCTAATACTTTTTCTTCTCCGAGCAACTCAGCTTTATCCGCTTTTTTGTCCAGATTCACAAAGGGTCCTGGTATTTCGTGTAGATAAGCCTGCAAGCGGCTGTTAATCAAAAAGTTGCGTTCTGTTTCATCTTTAACCTCATTTACCATCTTGCCGTTTTCGTAAGTTATTGTTTTACCTGAATCAGCAATTAACAATAAATTTGTTACTTTTTCGGTTCCCCTATATGTTTCAATTTCAATCCTGCATTTATTATACGAAACCACCCAGGCAGATACCCTTCTATGCACACCAGTTTCATGGTCACATTGATAATAGATAATGGTGTATCCTGGTATGTTATTCCAATCCCATCGTTCTCTCCCCCCAACTGCTTCTACCGCTCTTGTAGTAATCTCCTTAGGAGTCATAGATGCTATATCATTATGAGAAACCACCTGCCTTAAGGGAAAGCCGCAACCAGTAAACCACAAACACAATATTCCGGTACATATCAATTTAAGAATTGCTTTTCTCATATATTTCCATCATCTTTTTTAAGTCAAAACTCAAATAGAGACTCATCAGGCAGAGCAAAACTGAGGGAACGAAACTCTAATTTACTTACCAATTCTCCATCGTAATATAACAATTTTGAAACAGGTACTTCTATACCGTTAGCTTTGAGTGTTTTATCACCATGAAAAACTTCTATGAATTTATCGTTATATCCACGATCTACTTCTTTTTTAACACGACGGAAGGTTCCTGTATCAACAAATAATTTTGTTTTAGTTTTTTTAGACTTTCTATATTCCAGAACATAGCACTCTCTTCCTTTTACAGTTTGTTTTCCGATAAGATCCATCCAGTCTTTTATACTATTCCAATGCTTAATTTGGGTAGGTCCCCGAATCCTCTGAAACCTTCTAAGTGTTTCCTCCAAAAAGAGAAACATTTCTGAGGGTGTTCTCTCTACCTCTTTACCATCCTTCAGGTATTTGATGGTACCTGCATTATATATCAATTGGAAAACTTCTTCTTTCCCTCCTCTATTTACTTCTACATCAAATCGGAACTTGTCAGGCAATCTAATATAGTGCTTACACATCTGTGTTCCATCAAGAGAGTAATCTTCTATTAAAATGATAGAACTCCATCCCCTGATGGCCTGCCATTTTTCCAGACCTCCATAGGAATCTATCATTTTAGAAATAATAACACTTGCATCTAAACCCTCTGTCCGTTTCCCAGTTTTTACTGCGACCTTTCCTCCAGTCTTCTTGCTTGAATTAAAAATAGTGGCATCTGCACACTCCAGAGATAAAATTACTATAAGAGCAAATACCATAACCTCAATTAAAAAAATCGCCTTTCTCTTACACATTCTTTCTCTCCCCCCCCCCAACTGCTTCTACCATTCTTGTAGTAATCTCCTTTATTTCTACCATCTTTTTTAAATCAAAACTCAAATAGAGACTCATCAGGCAGAGCAAAACTGAGGGAGCGAAACTCTAATTTAGCCACAAATTCTTTATCATTATAAACCCATCTTATAACAGGCACTTCCATACCATTCTCCTTAAGTGTCTGCGCACTAAGAAGAACCTCTATGAATTTACCGTTATATCCCTTATCCACTTCTAGTTTAACACCACGAAAGGTTTTTGTGTCAACAAATATTCTTTGTTTAGTATCTTCTGATTTTCCATATTCCAGAACATAACACTCACTTCCTTCTATAGTCTGTCTTCCGATAAGATTTATCTCGTTTTTTATACGATTAAAATATTTAAATTGCGCAGGTGCCTGAAGCCTCTGATATCTTTTAAGTGTTTTCTCCAGAAAGAAAAACATTTCTGAAGATGTTCGCTCTGCCTCTTTACCATCTTTCAGGTATTTGATGGTACCTGCATTATATATTAATTGAAAGACTTCTTTTTTCCCTCCTCTGTTTACCTCCGCATCAAACCGGAACTTGTCAGGCAATCTAATATAGTGCTTACACATCAATATTTCATCACGATAGTGCTTTTTTATTAAAATAATAGAGCTCCATCCTTCTATAGCCTGCCATTTCTCCAAACCCCCACAGACATCTATCATTTTAGAAATAATAACACTTGGCTCTAAACCCTCTGACTCTTTTCCGGATAAAGAAGAAGATTCTTCTTCTATCCTTTTTATTTCATCAAAATAGTAAGTTAATAGGAGACCTTCAAAATCCACTTTTATATACTGATCTGTTTTTTCTACAATTTTTCCTTCGACCTTTCTGCCTGATTTTAAAATAATGGTTTCAGCATAAGCCGAAGATAAATTCATTATAAAAGCAAACAGTATAACTTGAGTTAAAAAAATAACTTTTCTTTTACGCATCTTTCGTCTCCTCCTGAATAATAAAATTTAACTACAAACCTTAAAAGCATCCGGGGGTAACTGTTCAAACAATTTCCAACATTGCGGGTCAGGCGCGTCTAACTTTCCAAAATAACCATAACTTACACAGCGCGCACCTCCTCGGCACAATTCAAAATATTCACAGTTCCTGCAAACAGAAGATAAATTCTCGGGGTTTCTTATCCGGCTAAGGAGCTCTGAGGTAAACCATATTTCAAGCAGACTCTTTTTCAACACATTTCCCAGAACAATAGGGAGTCGCCTGCAAGGCAATACGTCGCCGTTTGGCAATACGGTTAATATGCGGTTACTCAATACCCCGCATAAAGGGATTGTACGGTTATCGTATTGTGATACTAATTCTTCTTCCTGAAAAAAGACGCCGTCTTCGCAACAAAGAGAATTAAAAGTGGGTTGTTTAGTATTAGAGCCGCAAGCGTAATTTTCCTTTGCCAAAGCATGGCGCAGCCTGTAAAAATCCCGCTGTTCCAAAGGGCTTATCATATCATCTATTAATCTTTTTTGGTTTTTGCCTATAGGAACCAGCCGCCGAATACCTATTCTCCTTACTTCTAACTTTATAAAAAAATCTATAAGTTGAGGAATTTCTTTGAGGTTATATTTTGCTAAAGTAACGGAAACCAATACTGGTATATCGTTTTTATTTAAAATTTCTATCGTATTCACTATCTGCTCAAAAGTGCCTTTGCCCCGAATCCTATCGTTTACGCTCTCCATTCCTTCTACGCTAAGCTGTACAGCATCTACTCCTAATGTTTTCAGCATTTCTACTTTTTCATCATTCAGCAGTGAACCGTTAGTTAAAATTTTAAGGCGGTACCGATCATTATATTTATAAATTCTTTTCAGAAAAACTATAAAATCATCTCTTAAGAAAACCTCTCCCCCGGTAAGATTTAATCTTGCAATCTGAGGAGGAATTTTAAAGGTATCCAGAAATTGGATGAATTGGAGGAAAATCCGGTAAAGCTGGTCAATCGATAGTTCGTTGTAACCTCGGTCTCTATAACAATGTGAACAGTTCCAGTTACACCGTTCGGTAATATGCCACTGCAGGGAAAAACCGTTTTTTAAACTTAGTTCGCGTTTACTTTTCATGCAACTTAATGAATCCTTTCTGGGAAAATTCTTTCATAAGGCTAACCACATCTTCACGGATTATTTTATATTCAATGTCAAAATGTTTAACAAGGTATTTAACAATAGACTCAACCGTTTCCCCGTGCTGTATTAGGTGCCATATTTGGCTAGCCGTGGAGTTCAGGTTAAAAAACTCCGCTGTTTTTTTATCTAAAATTGTTACTTCGCCTTCAATCTTTCTCCAGGCAACTTTTTCTTTATCGATTTCGTATACTAATTCCGCCATATCCGCCTCCTTAAAATACTTCTGCGTTTTTCAATATTGCGTAGAGCCGTGCTGGATTATCTCGCACATCTCTTCCGCATTCCATTCTAAAAAATGAGCAGGTATCAATTAACAGATTGCTCCAGGTATTATAAAAATTTTTCATATAATCGAGAGCTGATTCTAAATAACTCGGATTTAAGAATTGCCTTGAGCGTTTTAAAACACTCTTTATTCCCTCTCTGGACAAAGGACAAATCAGGGTAGTATCAGAAGGAGCTATGGAAATGAGAATTATTGACTTTAAGAGAGCTCCGGCATTCATACAATTATCAACCCCAAACATCTGAAAAAGATTCATATCGTTGTTTCGGCCCACCTGATTAAAAATGGAAAAGGCCCAGATTCCGCTGTTTACCGATTTTAAAAATACCTGGTCATCAGCAATCCATTTAAAACCTTGCTGCAATAAATTTTTTAAAACAGTGCTCTTGCCCTGGCTAGAAGGAGCAAGAAACATATAGGCTTCATTTTTGTCATTGGCTAAGCATGAACTGTGAAAAGAATAAATATCACTGTATAGCAAAAGTAAATAAATCGCTCCTTTTATAAATCTAATTGGGAGAAGAACCGGTCTCGCCCAATGATAAGGAGAAATAAAAAACTGTATTTGCTTTTTATCGATATCAATTATCGCTTTTGAAGGATTATTAATGCCCCAACAGGCAATAATTCGATTCTTATCTGGATATTTATAATGCCATGGCCCCCAAATTGAGATATTTCGGTCCATCTTCGGCAGAGAGAAAGAATGCTGTTCCAATTGGGAAATATCAAAAAAATAAAGAGCGATATCGGCTTTTTCCTTTTTAGGGGTTATTCGCCATTTAAAAAATCCTAAACCAGAGACGATTTTTTGCAAGAAGGAATTACTCTTTTCTATTTGAATATAGAAGGAAAAATTCACTTTTTAGTACCCGGCTATTTCGTATAGCAAGAATTTTTTTTGTTTAGTTTAATTAATAAAATTGATTGTCTGATAAAAATATGACTCGTCCTTATTTCTGCGATTAACTACACCCACAAGTGCAACATGTACACCCGGAATCAAATTCCTTTTTTTCCGGTTCAGGAATGATTATCTTTTCCATAGTTGGTTTCACATATTTTTTCTCCTGGTTAACATGTTCCTCCTGAATACCAGCATCTCTTCTTTCTTTATCTCTCTTATGCATATGCATATTTACCCCTCCTACCAAGCCTTTTTCAGTTTCTTACCGGGCAGCCTTCATCTACTCCGTTAAGGCTGCCAGTATCCATATAAGCCTTAGCCCGACACCCGCCACGACAAAGCTCAAAAAATCTGCATTCTCTGCACCCAGGGTTATCAACAGATATTTGGCTGAACATCTCGTTAATACGCTGACGCACCACTCCCACAGATTGCCTTTTAACGTTACCCACTGGAGGCAAAGGATGAGTTAAGTAAGGAAAGAACGGGCACGGGTAAACATCACCATTAGGAAATAGACAAAATTTCCCTTTTTCAACGCACTTTTTTAAACGCTGAAAGGCTTCATGGAATATTTCATAATAATTTTCCCACAACCAGGAATTTTTGCAAGCATAAAGGTAGTTCACAACAAGAGGAGAAAATCCAATCTCAGGAAACCTTTTTTCCTTTTGATTTTTTAAAATATTCACGAGTTTCTCCATCCCTTCTTCGAATTGTTTAAAAGAAAGGCGTAAATCATGCCTTCCATTCACGGGAAGGGTAATTGAAAAAACAACTTTTCTTATGCCTAAATTTTGAGCCATAATATGCATATCCCCTATTTGAAAAATATTGGCTGGAGTTAGCGTAATAACCATGGTGCAGGGAATAGCATATTCCCGGATAAGTTTAACTTTCCATAATAAATTTTCAAAGTATCCTTTGCCTCTCATGTTATCCTGTACTTCACCGATACCTTCACAGGAAACTTGAATAGCACTAACCCCGGCCTTTTTCAATAAGCTCAATTTTTCTCTGTCTAAAAGCAGTGCGTTAGTTAAAACATTTACTTTCTTGTTTAAAGAAGCAGCGTGCCTGGTAATTTCTATAACCTTCTCCAGCTCCAGTAAAGGTTCTCCACCTAAAAGCCTGATGATATCAATGTCGGTTAATTCATCAATTACACGACAGAACTCTTCTCCAGATAACTTTTCCTCCGAAGAATACCCTGCGTTAGTCCTGAAACAGTGTGTGCATGATAAATTGCACTCTTGAGTTATATAAAAACTAACTAATTTTGTGTTAATTAACCGCCTCATGATTACAAAAGCCTTTGTTTAAATTATAACATACTGTGCTTTATTATAAAATGTTCAGGTTCAATGGTGGAATTAAGGAAGATACGTTTATAAAAAAGATACCACCGAATGTCGAATTTGGAAAGGATTTTCTTTAAGGCTGTGACTATTACATAAATTCTGCGGGGGTATTTTTGTTAACCGGAAAAATGCATTTGAAA
>JAGLUN010000012.1 GCA_023134705.1 Candidatus Omnitrophota bacterium
AAAGGAAAGTTTGGGGTCGGCCCTACGGGCAAATAATGCCTACTGCATTATTTGGGTTATGTAAAAACTGAGATGTACAAAAAAGTCCCTTTGCATTTTTCCATGGTAACCCCGACTTTCCCAAATTTTCCTGTGGAAAATTTGGAGTCGGCCCTACGGGCAAATAATGCTAACCGCATTATTTGGGTTAATCATAGGTAAAATCAAGAAGATTTATTAAAGAGAGAAGTATAAACATGTTATCTGTATAAGATAAATGAGGATTTGATATGAGCCGAATAGAAAGAAAAGAATACAGCTGTGAGAAATGTGTAAGTTATGATTTTTGTAAGCATATAGAAGAGAGGTTTCATAACCAAATCATTGCAGATAAAGGTAATTGGAGAGAAATATACGATAATGGTCAAAGGGTGGGTACTCCTATTAGAAGGTGCGCTCAAACAATATTTAAATCTTATGAAAGTATATTTTTCAATAAACAAGTTTTGGAAATCGGATGCGGGTGTTTAAGTGAATTAGACAAACAATTTTGTCAAGAGCATAAAGTTAATTATGTCGGCATTGATCCTGGAAGACTTCCAGGTGTATTTATAGACAATGAACCGGTATTTTTATGGAGGGTTCAGAATAAAGTGATGCCGAGAATCCTGAAACTGTTTAATGTAAAAAAATACCGGTTAAATAAATACCAGTATTATATAAGAGATGCTTTTCCTTCGGAGGAGTTGGAAGGCAGGAATTTTGACCTCATTTACGGAAATTCTACAATTGAGCATTGGCATGAAAAGGAAAGTAGTCTTGAATTGTCAGTTGAAGCATATAAACGTGCTATGGATGAGTGTTATCGGTTGCTTAAGCAAGGAGGCATTCTATTAATGAATTGTCCGATATACGTTCATGGCAACATTTTATTTATGCGGGGGGAAATGGATGCTATTGAAGGTATTTTCGAGAATGGTAATTGGCGTAAAGTTACTTTTGAGTATTGGAGAAGAAATTACAGCGGCCTTATGCCATATTGTCCTCAGGCAAGGAAAGAATATTTTAATAATGAATTTGGTATAGATTTGGAAAACATCTGGCTTCTGAACATAGTTGCTAAAAAATAGGCTCTACTTATAAATATGACAATTAAAATACAAATATTGCCGGAGAGTGATGAGAAAACTTATTCCTAAAAAAATAGATGTAGTTATTCTTTGCGGAGGGCTGGGGACGCGCCTTAAAATCGCAGTTAATGACCGGCCTAAACCGATGGCTGAAATCGGAGGCAAGCCATTTTTAGATATTTTGATAAAATATATTTTTTCTTTTGGTTTCCGCCGTTTTCTGTTATGCACGGGATATAAAGGAGATGTTATTTCGGCACACATAAAAAAAAGTTATAATAAAGCAAAAGGTGATTTTTTAGTAATCCGGGAAAAGAAAAGACTTAGAACAGGCGGAGCAGTCAAGAACGCGGCTTCTTTTATAAAGAGTGATATTTTTATGGTGTTAAATGGAGATTCTTTTTGCAAGGTGGACCTTTTAAAATTTATGGATTTTCATAAGTTTAAAAAAGCGAAGATTTCCATGGTATTATCTAAGGTTAGTAGTAATGCTGATTGCGGGGTTGTTGAATTGGGAAGTAATTCCGAGGTTTCGATGTTTAAAGAAAAAGGATTAAGAGCAGAAAAATGTCTGGTTAATGCCGGGATTTATCTTTTTGACAAAGACGTTTTCGGTCTGTTTCCGCTTAAGGAGTCATTTTCTCTCGAAAACGACTTTTTCCCGTCTCTTCAGGGCTGTATTTTTGGGTTTGTAACCGCACAACCCATAATAGATATCGGCACTCCCGGGCGTTATAAAAAAGCGCAGCTTTTTTTTGGAGCCGCTAAATAAAGGAATAATAATGTTGAAGACCGATAAAATTATGGTTACAGGGCATACGGGAATGGTTGGTTCGGCCTTTGTAAGTTTATTAAAGCGTAAAGGATACACAAAAGTCATTACCTCATCTTCTAAATTTCTGGATTTACGGAATCAGTCTGCCGCCGAAGAATTTATTAAAATCAATAAACCCGATACCATCTTCCACTTTGCCGCTAGAGTCGGCGGTATTAAAGCTAATGCTGAGTATCCGGCTGTATTCCTTTATGATAATTTGGCGATACAGACGAATGTTATTCATTCCGCGTTTAAATGCGGGATAAATAATCTTCTTTTTTTAGCCGGTTCATGCGTTTACCCCCGGGAATCTGTTCAACCAATGAAAGAAGAATATCTGCTGAATGGTCCGCTTGAACCTACTAATGAAGCTTACGCTCTTGCCAAAATTGCCGGTATTAAGATGTGTCAGTTTTACAGAAGACAATATGGTGTTAATTTCATTTCTTTAATTTCTACTAATGCTTATGGCATAGGCGACAATTTTAATTTAGAGTCTTCTCATGTTGTACCTGCTTTGATTGCCAAATTTTACCGGGCATTAGCGCAGAATAAACCCGAGGTAAAAATTTGGGGTACAGGCAAACCGGTTAGAGAATTTATTTACGTTGACGACTTAGCTTATGCTTGTTTTTACGTTATGAAAAATAAACAATTGTTTAAGAAATACGATTATTTGAATGTCGGCACAGGGAAAGGCGTATCTATTAAGGAACTATCTGAAATAATTAAAAAAAATATTGGTTATGGCGGAAATATCCTTTATGATATATCAAGGCCGGATGGGTTTCCGGTTAAGATCCTGGATATAAAAAGAATATTGGAATTAGGCTGGAAGCCTAAAATTACCTTGAAAAGCGGATTAGAGAAGACTTGTCGATGGTTTATGGGGGAAGGCATTAAAAGAACAGAGGGGAATAATATTATAAAGAAGAGGTGATAATGGTTAAGGCAAAATTGACGACAACCTTATTCGTTCCTGTCCTTAATGAGATTGACGGGATAAAAAAGGTTATGCCCAAAATAGATTCTAATTGGGTTGATCAAATCCTTATTGTTGATGGGGGTTCTAAAGACGGAACTGTAGAATATGCCAGAAAAAAAGGGTATTCAGTTATTATTCAAAAGAAACCGGGGATAAGAAATGCCTATATCGAAGCCTTACCTTATATGAAAGGCGAAGTAATTGTTGCTTTTAGCCCTGATGGTAATTGTGTGCCGGAAAATATTCCTTTGTTAATTGAGAAAATTCAACAAGGCTATGATATGGTAATAGCTTCCCGGTTTATGAAAGGTGCCAAAAGCTATGATGATAATTCATTAACTGCATTCGGAAACTGGGGTTTTACTTTTTTAACTAATTTAATTCATGGCGCGAAATATACTGATGTTTTAAATATGTTCCGGGCGTTTAAAAAAAGTATGATATCCGATTTGGATTTAGATAAAGAAATTAGCTATTGTTGGGAAGAAGCGTTATTCAGGACAAAAATATGTATTATACCGCTTATGTCAATTAGAAGCGCGAAAAGAAAATTAAATGTTACCGAAATTCCCGGGGACGAGCCGGCAAGAGTAGGGGGAAAAGCAAAATTGCAGCCCTTTCGTTGGGGCGCGGCATACCTTACTCAGATTTTACGGGAAAAATTTTATTGGCGATAGATATTTATTCCAAATGAATATTTTTAATAAATTGCTAAAGGAGATTATAGAGTAGAATTATTAGATATTTTAATAAGGTTGAAACTTATGAAAAGGCAGAATATAGAGTTAGTCAAAGTATTGTACAAATCAATGTATAGAATCCGGAGGATAGAGGAAGAGATCATTCGTATTTATCCTACTGATAAAATTAAAAGCCCGGTTCATTTGTCCATAGGACAGGAAGCGATATCAGTGGGAATTTGTGAGGCTTTGAATTTAAATGATGTGGTTTTCGGAAGTTATCGGGGGCATGCTTTATATCTTGCTAAGGGAGGAAATCCTAGGAAGATGATCTCTGAACTTTATGGTAAAGCTTCCGGTTGTGCTAAAGGAAAAGCCGGTTCTATGCACCTTCTTGATGTAGATAAAGGTGTGATGGGTACTTCTGCTATTGTAGGAACTACAATCCCTGTTTCAGTTGGGTATGCCTACAGTTTGAAATATAAGAAGTCAGATTCTGTAGTGGTAAGTTTCTTTGGGGACGGCGCGGTAGATGAAGGGGGCTTTCATGAAAGTCTTAATTTCGCCGCATTAAAAGGTTTACCTGTGTTATTCATTTGTGAAAATAATCTCTATGCTATTCATTCTCATCATATCAAACGTCATCATTCCGACAATATATTTGAACGGGCAAAGACTTATGGAATGCCGGCAGAGAGGATAGAAGATGGGGACATATTTAAGATATATGAAACCGCGGTTAAATGTCTTAAAAAAATAAGGGAAGGAGAAGGCCCTGTTTTTTTAGAATGTTTTACCTGCCGCTGGAAGGAACATGTCGGACCCGGCGATGATTTCCATTTAGGATATAGAGACAGGGAAGAGGTTTTGTTGTGGAAGGAAAGAGACCAATTAAAAAAATTGAAGTCTGCGCTTGGTCCTGTTGTTTCTCATGAGATTGAATCAGTGATAGAAGAAGAAATAAAGAAAGCATTTGAGTTTGCCGAAGTGAGTTCTTTCCCTTCGAGAGAGGAAATTTATACTGATGTTTTTAAGGATTAAAAGATGGGGCGAATAATAACTTACCCTGAAGCGATAAAAGAAGCAATAGCGCAGGAGATGGCAAGGGATTCTTCTGTTTTTGTGCTTGGACAGGGGGTCGATGATCCAAAACGTATTCTCGGAACTACGAAAGGGTTGCTGGAGAAATTTGGAGGAAATAGGGTTTTTGATACCCCTTTATCGGAAGACGGGATGACTGGTGTAGCTATTGGCGCGGCTTTAGGCGGCCTCCGGCCGATTCATACTCATATTAGGATGGATTTTATGCTTTTAGCAATGAATCAAATTATCAATATGGCTGCGAAGATGAGGTATATGTCCGGGGGAAAGCTTTTCGTGCCTTTGGTAATTCGTTCCATGATCGGTAAAAGCTGGGGGCAGGGGCCTCAACATTCTCAAAGTATTTATCCTTTGTTTATGAATATACCCGGTCTTAAAATATTTGCGCCTTCTACTCCTTATGATGCGAAAGGGTGTTTAGTTAGTGCGATTAGGGATAATAATCCTGTTATTTTTATAGAACACAGGCTTCTTTACTATCAAAAAGGGCATGTACCCCGGGAGAGTTATACAATCCCTTTTGGAAAAGCGCGTATTTTAACTCAGGGTAAAGATATTACTTTGATAGGTGTTTCTCAGATGGCTGTTGAATGTTTAAGAGCAAGGCATTATTTACAGGAGGCAGGTATAGATGCCGAAGTTATTGACCCTGTGTGTCTTAGTCCCTTAGATATGGAAACGATAATATCTTCTGTTTTAAAAACAAAGAAACTGGTTGTAATTGATAATGCCTGGATGAAGTGTGGGTTGGGGGCGGAAATAGCCGCTTGCCTGATGGAAAAAGGTTTGTCCGGGGATGTGTCGGTTCATAGAATGGGGTTTGAATTTGTTCCTTGCCCTACAACCCCTGCTTTAGAAGAATACTTTTATCCTAATGCAAAAAAAATTGCCTTTCAAGCTTATCAAATGATGGGACGGGAGAAGGAACATTGGGCGCCGAAAAAAAACCTGGAGATAGAAGAGGTAGAATTCAAAGGACCGTTTTAAAAGGGGAGAAAAGGTTATGCGAATTTTAATTACAGGTATTACAGGGTTTGTAGGGAGCCATCTGGCGGAATATATTCTTAGCCTTAATGAGGGGCATGAGATTTATGGGTTATGCCGCTGGAGAAGCCCCCGGGATAACTTAGTGAACATCCATAATAAGGTAAGTCTCCTTGAAGCGGACATTTGTGATTTAAGCGCGTTAATCCGTCAGATTAAAACTATTAAGCCGGATATAATTTTTCATTTAGCAGCACAGAGTTATGTTTTAACGAGCTTTAATTCTCCCGTGCATACTTTATGGACAAATGCTATAGGTACTACTAATCTTCTTGAGGCTGTAAGGATTGTTGAGATTGATCCGGTTATGCATATATGTTCTTCATCTGAGGTTTATGGACAGGTAACCAAAGAAGATGTTCCAATTAAAGAAACTTGTCCTTTAAGGCCTGCTTCGCCTTATGCGGTGAGTAAAGTTGCCGAAGATATGGTTGCTTATCAATATTGGCTTTCTTACGGGATAAAAACTATTCGTACAAGGATGTTTACTCATACCGGGCCGAGAAGAGGCGATGTTTTTGTGATGTCCGCCTTTACCAAGCAAGTTGCTGCTGCGGAATTGAATTTGAAGGATTCGGTTATTCGGGTAGGTAATTTAAAATCAGTCAGAACCTTTTGTGACGTAAGAGATGCTGTAAAAGCTTATTGGATTTTAGTAAATAAGTGTAAACCTGGTGAAGTTTATAATATAGGTGGAAATCGAACAATGACTGTTGGCGAGGCCTTAGATATAGTGCTATCGTTTTCTAAGAAAAAGTTTGAGATTAAAGTTGACCCCCAGCTTTTAAGGCCATCTGATGTTACTCTGCAGATACCCTGTATAGATAAGTTTAGAAATGATACCGGGTGGGAGCCGGAAGTTCCTCTGAAGGAAACACTTAAAGATATGTTGGACTATTGGAAGGATCAATTGTCAAGATGTCCCTGGAAAGCTCTTACTGTATCGAAATGATTTTAATTGCCTAAAATAACAAGGATATAAATTTGCCAGGGTAAGAAATGGTTTATGAAGACAGACATCTTATTTATAAATCCGGGTAATCAAAAAAAGACTTATCAGGTTTTATCTAACAATATGACTGCTGTTGATGTGCCGGTTTGGGTATTGTTGTTAGCTGATTATCTGAGGGAGAAAGGGTATTCACCTGCCATTTATGATGCTAATGTCGATGGTTGGAATAGTGATTCAGCTAAACGAATTATAAGTGTTTATAATCCGGAGCTGATTGTTTTGATGGTTTATGGACATCAACCTTCAGCTTCAACACAGACAATGCCTGCGGCCGGAACTATAGCTGAAAGCATAAAGGTTTATAATAAAGACATTCCTATCGCGATAGGGGGGACGCATCCTTCTTCTTTGCCTGAACGGACATTAAATGAAGAAAATGTTGATTTTATAATAGATGGGGAAGGTATATATACAATAGAGGGGTTAATAGATGCTTTGAGATCAAAAAGAAAGTTTGAAGATGTAAAAGGGTTATGGTATAGAAATAAAAACTCAGCAGCTTTTACGTCGCCGGCAACAATTGTTAATGATCTTGATAAAGAATTAGGCGGTTATGCCTGGGATTTGTTGCCCGCTTTACATAATTATAGGGCACATAATTGGCATTGTTTCCAAGATTTTAATAATAGCAGGAAAGATAACTTTTCGGATATAAGGTCGCCGTATGTGTCACTTTATAGCTCGTTAGGGTGCCCTTATTCATGCAGTTACTGTTGTATAAACGCGATATTTAAAAAGCCGGGGATTCGTTATTGGTCTGTTGAAAAGGTGATTTCCTGGATGGATATTCTTTTTAATAAGTATGGAGTGAGAAATATAAGGTTAGCGGATGAATTATTTATATTATCTCCGCGCAGAGTAGAAAAGTTTTGTGATATGCTTATTGAAAGGGATTATGGTTTTAATCTGTGGGTTTACGGAAGAGTTGATACTATTAAAGCGGAGTTACTTAAGAAACTTAAAAAGGCCGGTGTGAATTGGATAGCGCTGGGGATAGAATCAGCTGATGAGAAAGTAAGACAAGGCGTGAATAAAATAATTAATAAAGATATAAGAGAAATCATAGGTATTATAAAGTCTTATGATATTAATATTATGGGGAATTATATGTTCGGCCTCCCGGGGGATAATAAAAAAACCATGGAAGAGACTTTACGGCTTGCTATGGAGTTGAACTGTGAATTTGCTAATTTTTATACTGTAATGGCATATCCCGGGTCGTTGCTTTACAGAGACATTTCTAAAAAAGAAGATTGTTTGCCTAAAACTTGGCAGGGGTTTTCTCAGCATAGTTATGAAACCCGGCCGCTTGCCACAAATTATTTATCGGCAAAAGAGGTTTTAGAATTCAGAGACCAGGCTTATTCGAGGTATTTTACTAATCCGGAATACTTGGATTATATCGGAGACAAATTCGGTGAAAAAGTGACGAAACATATAATAGAAGTAACAGAGATGAAATTAAGAAGGAAACTTTTGGAAGTCGAAAGTGTTTGATTATATATTTTGGGAAACTCTATAAAATTATAAAATACCCGATTTACAGGAGGGAATTATTATGATGGTGATAAGCAGGACCCCGTTTCGTATTTCTTTCTTCGGCGGAGGGACAGATTATCCTGCCTGGTATAAAGAAAATAGCGGTGCGGTTCTTTCTACAACCATAGATAAATATTGTTATATAACCTGTAGAAGGCTCCCTCCTTTTTTTGAATATAAACACAGGATTTTATATTCAAAGTATGAACACATTAACGAGATACAGGAAATTAAGCATCCTTCAGTCAGGGAAACCTTCAGGTTTATGAATATTAAGGATGGATTAGAAATACATCATGATGGTGACCTCCCGGCCAGATCAGGATTAGGTTCAAGTTCTTCTTTTACTGTAGGATTGTTACATGTTCTTTATGCTCTTAGAGGGAATATGGTTACTAAGAAACGGCTGGCTTTGGAAGCTATCCATATTGAGCAGGAAATGATACGGGAGAATGTCGGTTCACAGGATCAGGTTATTGTATCTTTTGGAGGTTTGAATAAAATTGAATTTTCCGGAGAGCATGATATTGCAATTAGGCCTATAACTATTAGAGATTCCAGGTTGCAGGAATTGCAGGATCATCTGATGTTGTATTTTACCGGGTTTACGCGAATTGCTTCAAACATAGCTAAACATAAAATATCTCAAATACCTAAAAAAGGGGTTGAACTTAGAAGTTTACACGGAATGGTTGATGAAGCTATAAATATTTTGAATGGGGATAGTGATATTTGTGAATTTGGAAAATTACTTCATGAAAGCTGGAAATTTAAAAAGGGTTTATCGAAAAAAGTATCGAACAGTAATATCGATGAGATTTACGAAAAAGCGCGTAAAGCAGGTGTTATCGGAGGTAAAATTCTGGGTGCCGGAGGCGGCGGATTTATTTTATTTTTTGTAAAACCTGAAAGAAGGAAGGAAATCAGAAAAGCATTAAGACATTTGTTATATGTGCCTTTACGTTTTGATAAAACAGGCAGCCAGATTATTTACTATAGTGAAAGCGGGGTTTGAAAAATGAGAATTCCCTTTGGAACGATTTCCATAACCGATAGGTCTAAACATCTGATAAATATGATTCTAAAATCGAATAGAGTTTCCAGCGGCAGATATGTAAGAGAATTTGAAAAGAAATTTGCCGAATTAATAGGGGCAAAAGAGTCTGTGGCTGTAAGCAGTGGAACAGATGCTATTGTTTTAGCTTTAGCGGTTTTATATGATTTTGGCGCGAAAAGGGGAGATGAAATTATAGTCCCGGCTCTTTCTTTTGCCGCGACTGGCAACGCGGTGTTGCAGGCGGGATTTCGTCCTGTATTTGTAGATATCAATAGAGAATCTTTAAATATCGACCCTTTGAAAATAGAAACTGCAATAACAGAAAATACCAAAGCCATCATTGCAGTCCACTTAATGGGTAAACCGGCGGATATCGATGCTATAAAGGCTATTGCAAAAAAATATAAGCTTTATCTGATTGAAGACGCGGCAGAAGCTCATGGGGCAATTTATAAAGGGAAGAATATCGGTACCCTTGGAGATATGGCTGCTTACAGCCTTTATGTGGCGCATATAATAAGCACGGTAGAAGGAGGCATTATTACTACGGATAAGTCTGAGTTTGCGGAGGTGTTAAGGTCATTGCGGAGCCATGGCCGGGCATGTAAGTGTGAAAGCTGTGTTTTAAATACTTCTTCCGCGTATTGCGCAAAAAGGTTTCAATACGGAGATAATGCCGATATCAGATTTATATTTGAGCGGATTGGGTTTTCTTCCAAAATGAATGAATTAGAAGCGGCAATAGGGATCGGTAACCTTGATTTGTATGATGAAATCCTTAATCGAAGGCGAAAGAACCTCTATTCCCTTATGGGAAGGTTTAAGCAGTTTTCTTCCTGCTTGACTACCATAAAAAAGGAGGCTTATGAAGAAATTGGCCCTCACGCTTTCCCGATAATTATTAAAGAATCGGTGAAATTTACCCGGAGTCAGCTTGTCAATTTTTTGGAAACAAAAGGGATTGATAGTAGAAATTTATTTTCATCTATGCCTACTCAATGCCCGGGATTTAATTTTTTAGGCTATAAACAAGGCATGTTCCCTGAAGCGGAATATATAGGCGACAACGGGATTCATATCGGTATACATCAGGATTTGAAGGATGAAGATATGGACTATATTATAGATGTCATTAAAGATTTTCTTGTGGCATAGGAAAGTATAAAAAGGCAGTATCCTATAAAAGCTCTTAGGTATAAATTCTTTCTTGGGGTTTTACCAACAAGGAACTTCATAAGGAAAAGTCCTGAATGCACCAACTTCGTTGGTGCGTGAAGTTTCTTGACTGGAATCTTTAGATATACCTATTTTGTCAAATACCGGAGAAAATATGAATTTAGAAGGTGTTAAAAAGTGAATCCCTCTCCAAAAAATATAAATGAAATAAGCGCGGATGTTATTCTTGTTTATCCTCGAACAGGCTTTGATCTCGGTCCTACCGTGATGCCGCCACATTCTTTGTTGACAATTGCGGCTCCACTTGTGAAGAAAGGATATAAAGTAAAAATAATCGACCAGAGATTAGATCCGAATTGGGAGAATGCATTGGCCTTATTTTTAGGCAGTAAGCCTATTTGTGTGGGGATTTCCGCTATGACGGGCACGCAAATTTATTTTGCTTTATTAGCTTCAGGCGTTGTGCGTAAACATACAGATGGTAAAGTGCCTGTTATCTGGGGAGGGCCTCATCCGTCTATCCTTCCTGAGCAAACTCTTAATAATGAAATGATTGATATTATTTGTATAGGAGAGGGAGATATTACTTTTTTAGAGTTGGTTGAAGCTATCGGACATAAAAAACAATTATCCGGTATTAAAGGCATAGCTTATAAAGAAGGAACAAGCATAATAAAAACTCCGGAGAGATCTTTATTGGATGTAGAAACCTTATTGCCTGTGCCCTGGGAATTAATTGATGTGGAGCAATACATCCACAGGGATTTTTATCTTAAAACCAATTATCGCACTTTGGATATCGGGCAGACAAGCAGAGGATGTCCTTTCCAATGTGGTTTTTGCTGCAGCGCTGTGTTAAGAGAACGAAAATGGAGAGCCATGTCTTCAGGGTTAGCTTTAGAAAATATAATAGGAACCGTCAGGCGTTTTAAACTTGATGGAATTTGGATACGGGACGATGAGTTTTATATAGATAGAGAACGTGCTAGCGAAATTTGCAGAGGAATGATAAATGCGAAATTGAATGTTAATTTTTACACCTCAGGTACGCGAGTAGATGTCTTTAACGGTTCAAAAGACGAACAAATATCTTTATTGAAAAGAGCCGGAGCGCATGTGTTAAAGTTCGGAGCTGAGTCCGGGTCGAACAGGGTATTGAAGCTTATGAATAAAGGTATTTGCGTTGAAGATACAATCAAGGCTAATTTTCGGGCAAAGAAACACGGGATCATCCCTGCTTTTGCCCTTATGGCAGGATTTCCAACAGAAACTATGGAAGAGATGAATCAGACAATTGAACTTCATTTTAGACTTAAAAAAGATAATCCTGATGCCAAATTCGAATCTATAGCGCCTTTTACTACTTTGCCCGGCACACCTCTTTTTGATTATGCTCTCGAATATGGCCTTAAACCTCCGCAAAGGCTTGAAGAATGGATTCATTGGAACTTTGAGTCATATGATGTATCTGGCAGGAAGAATCCTTGGTTAAGTAAAATTCAAAGAAAGCGATTGGCAAATATCTCTTATATGTATTTGATTTCTAATGCTGTGAAGAATGTTATTGATGTCATTGAAAATAAGCCGGTAAAGTATGCTTTACAAATGATACTTAATCCGATAACGCCTTATTTTTCCTGGCGTCTCAAAAGGAAGAAATATACGTTTGTACCGGAATTAATCCTGGCTGATTTTGTAAAAAAATATTTCTTCGGTAAAAGTCGTTTTGTCATTAAATAGAGGCAGTTTTAGAGGGTATAATAATATAGTAGTAGGAAAATCAATTTATTTTGTTTATGAGTAGAAAGGGCATAATTATCCTATTTTTGGCGCTTTCAGTATTACTTTTTGCTGAGAAGATTTTTATGGGACCTTATGCCCTTATTCGGGTAAGTGATACTTTTGATTCAGAATTCGGTACCTTTAAGGCTTTAGGGGAGCAATTATCCGAGTATGGCGCTCAATTATGGTTTCCTGATTATTCCGGAGGAAGATCATCTCATACTTATCACTTCGGCCCTTTTTATTTATTGTCTATAGCAGCTAAATTTATACCTTTATGGTTAATTTATTGCTCTTTGCTTATATCCTTCACTTTTATGGCTGGATACGGTATGTACAGACTGTTAAAAGATTTTTTCGGGCTATCGGAAAAGTTGGCATTGATAGGCGGTATAGTTTACCTATTCAGTAGTTTAACCCAACCTTTTCATCTGGTTCACGAAATATTCAATTATGTTTTCCCTCTTTTTTTTATGTGGTCGGTGGTTGATAAACATAAGAAATGGAGTTCATCATTGGGGAGGATTTTGGGCTTAGTTTTTATAGCAGGGATTTCGTATCCGGTTTTGACACTTCCTCATTTTTGCATTATTCAATTTTTGATGATTATCCTTCTAAAGGGAAAGGAAACTCCTTCCAAGAAGAATATGTTGATTAGATGGGCTTTTGTGTGGGCAGGATACATATTAATTTTTCTGCCTCAGTTTTATGCCTTGTTTAGTTATAAACACATGAGTCACAGGTTTTATTCTCCTAACACGCAAAGTTTCTTTTTTTATTTCAGAGAATTTTTGTCAGAGGTATCTGTCAAATCACTTTTGGTTTTCTTCCTGGGTGGTTCATTAGCTTTAATCTTTCGTTCCTCAAAAATAAGGAGAATCGGTTTTTTATGTATTATGCCGGTAGCTTTAGCCGCTTTTTGTCACTCTTCTTTATATAATTTTTTTCATAAAACTTTTATCGCCCATCTGGAATTTGCCCACTTTATATTTGCGACTAATTTTTTATTTACTATCTTGGGATTTCTGACGATACAATTAGTTGTCGCGGATAAAAAACTGCAGAAGCGGTTTTTCATTTTAGGTGCGGTTGCTTTTTTATGGTTAATCCGGCATTTTGCCTGGGCTCTCTATAATAATTTATTGTGGTTAAATTTTTTTATTGCTATAGGCATTGTATTCTATTGCTTTAGGACAAATTTGACAAAATATGTTCCTTGTCTTTCCCGGATAAAGAGGGGATTCGTTTTACTTTTTTGCCTGATTTTAGTGCTTATTCTTATAAGAATTAACAGATATAGCTATGGACAGGAGAATATACCGTATATCTCTCTCTTTGGAAGAAACAAAGAAATTAGGCAATTGACCCAGCGGGTAACGCCGGGCAGAAGTGTTACTTTGGGTTTTCATCCGGCCATAGCTTTGACGTGCGGACTGGAAACCGCTGATGCTTCCGGGCCTATCCAATACCATTGGTATAAAACATATTGGGGGTTGATTGTTGCCAAACAATTTAAAACTGAAAAAGAAAAGGAGCATTTTACTAACTATTTCTATGCACTCAGTTTATTAAACGGTTCTGTTTTGAAACAATTTAATGAAAGCCCTCTGCTCATGACTGATAGCTTAAAAATTAATCGGCCTTTATTATTATCTGCCAATGTAACTCATATTATTTCTTTCAAGCCGGTAAAAGAACTAGAAGATTTTTCCCGGAGGGTTACTGCTGTTAACAGTAAAAATATGCAAGAAACTGCTTTAGTCGTTGGGCCAATAAACCGTTTTATTTCCGCTATACCCCGGTGGGTTTATAAATTAGCAAGTTCTTCAGAGCCTATGTATAAAGACAATTATTTTTCACCTATACCTTTATGGATTTATGAGTTAGATGATACGTTTGAGAGAGGATACTTGGTAGATGAAGCAGTTTTTTTGCCGTCAGATGAGGAGATTCTTGAAGTTTTAAAGGAGCAATCTATAAAAGACCTTCGCGAAAAGGTATTTATTTGTTCGTCGGATGAAAAGGTTAACCATACTTTAGGCGTTAATAATAAAGAGTCAAAAAATAAAAGTGTAGTATTGAGGTATTATAGTCCGGATAAATTGATATTTGATATTGAAACAGAAAAACCCTGTTTTTTGGTTGTCAGTAACAATTATCACTGGAATTGGCATGCTGATATAAATGGAGAAGCAACCCCTATATATAAGGCTAATCATACTTTCCAGGCAGTAAGAATTGACAGTCCAGGCAGGAAAAAGATAATTTTTGAATATAAGGATAGTTTTATTTGGAAGTTATATCTGGCTATCCCTGTAGGAATATTATTTTTTGCCTTTGCTGTTTGTGTAAGGTCTCGAAGTGAGATTGTTGAATATGAAAACAATAAATAAATTAGGCAGGAAATTAAGAGAAAAAGTATTGAGAAAACCCACCCAGGTGGTTTTAGAGCCTACGAATAAGTGCAATCTAAATTGTCCTTATTGTATGGTAGGTATGCAGAATGAGTTTAAGGGGGCAGCTTCACATAGCTTAATGAGCAGGCCTCAAGGGTTTATGAGTGAGGAAGTTTTCCTGACGGTCTTGAGTAATTTAAAAGAATTCAGTATTAAAAAAGTTTATCTCCATTTTCAGGGTGAGCCGTTTCTTAATAGCCTAACTCCAAAGTTTGCCGGGATTCTTAAACAAAATAAGTTTGAAGTAGGTATTTTTACCAATGGGATGGCTTTTAATGATAATAATATAAGCGAGATTTCCGCGGCAGGTATAGATTTAATAAGATTTTCTGTGGATGGGGCTTCGGTCGCGAGTTATGAGAAAAACAGGGTTGGAGGAAGTTTTGATAAAGTGTGTGAAAATATGAGAAAAATAGTTTTAGCGCATAAGGATAAAAAAACCCGCATAGAATGGCAGTTTTTGGCTTTGAAAAATAATGAGCATGAGGTGGAAAAAGCCCGGGAGATGGCTCAGAAAATTGGCATTGATTTTTTTGTAAAAGGATTTCGGGAAACTGATCCGGATTTAAGGCCGGTTAATAAAGAATACCGGGCTAAATTTTTGAAAAAACCATGTAAGGATATTTATCACCAGATAGGCATTTACTGGAATGCTGATGTCGTGCCTTGTTGTTATGATGTTGATGGTAAAGAAATAATGGGTAATCTTCTGAAAAATTCTTTAAAGGAAATTTGGGGTAACCAAAAATATAGGGTGTTCAGAAGGCAGGTTGATAAAGCTGTGAGTAATCCCCAAGATGAACCCGCTATTTGTAAAACTTGCCTTAGGTGGAAATAGATTATGTTTGGGAGTAATCGCAAAAATAAGATAAAGATTTATATCTCTCTTATTCCCCGGAATAAAGGGGGCGGAGCTAATACTTTTGCCAACAATTTTGTGAATTGGGTTAGGGATAACAGAGATAAGTATGTTTTGGTAAAAAATATTTTTAAAGCTGATAAAGCTGTCATCATTGCGAATAAAGCCAAAATTAGTAGCGTAAGTAAAGCTAGAGAAAAAGGGTGTTTTATTATTCATCGTCTGGATGAGTATTTTGAGCAAAATGAAAGTGAATATCGGCGGGAAAAACATCAGAGTATTATTGATTTGAATAAATTTGCCGATGTGACTGTTTATCAGAGCCGTTTTGTCTGTGATAATGTCCAGCCTTATTTACATGCTGAGCGCTATGAAATAATAATAAACGGAGCCGACCCGAAATTGTTTTACCCGGCGAAACAATCCGGAGAGTATATCGGGCATGTAAGCTGGAGCTCTGATGAGAGGAAAAGATATAACCTTTTGTATAATTTGATTGAGCATAATCCCCGGGAAAAATTTTTACTTATCGGCAGGCATAATAAAACCGTTTTCCCCTTTGAAAAATTTGAGAATGTAACTTTAGCCGGAGCAGTAGATAGAAAACTGATTCGGGATTATTATCATAAAATGAAGATGCTTTTTTTGCCTTCAGAAAAAGATCCTTGCCCTAACACTGCCGTTGAAGCCATTCTCTGCGGAGTGCCGGTATGTTACAATCTGGACGCCGGGACAAAAGAAATTGTTAAAGATTGCGGGATTCCCCTGGAGCGGTTCAAAAAGCTATTGGATGATGCAGAACTTTTTCGCAGCAGGTGTTTATCCCGGGAAGATTTATGTTTTGACCAGGTAGCTGGAAAATATATGTCATTAGAATAATTATGTCGCAAACCGGAATTTTAGATAATAAGTTGGCAGGAAAAAGAATCGCTTGGGTAGTTCCCATAGTATTGCCTTACTCTATGGTTATGGCTTCAACCCGGCTAAGAGCTTATGATGTTATAAAGCATTTGCGGCAGAATAAGGTTAAGGCCGGATTATATAATCCTTTTTTACGCTATGACCTGGTTATATTCCAGAAGGCTTTTAAAAATAAGTTTTTAGCTTTAGCCGAAAAATTAAAATTTGCTAAAACGAAAATCGTTTTTGATATAAATGTAAACTATATCGACAGTGATACGATATTTGTAACTGATCAGCAGAAGCGGGATATAAAAGAAATGCTGGATTTGGCGGATTTGGTTATTACTCCTTCTTCGTATCTTAGAGAGTTGTATGCCCGGTATAACGAAAAAACATTTCTAATCGAGGAGATAATAGAAGACAGATTTTTTAAATTAAAGAAAGAGCATATGGAGAAAAAAGATGTTGCCCTTTTATTCTGTGGTTACGCGGTAAAATGCGATGAGTTATATCTTATAAAGGATGTATTGAAATATTTGTATGAACGTTATAAAGTGCGTTTGCTGTTAATATCGGATAAAGATCCTCGATTGGATTTGATCCCCTATAAATTCTTTAAATATAATCATAAGATGCTTCCTGAATTATTACTTCAGGGAGACATAAAAATATCTCCCCGGGATTTATCCCGAAACTATAATTTAGGCCATACCTTTACCAGGATTGGTTATCCTATGGCACTGGGGCTTCCTGTGGTCGCGAGTCCGCTTGCCTCCTATAAGAATTCTCCGGCTTTGTTATGTAATACCGCACAAGAATGGAAAGCCGCCTTAGAAAGGCTTGTTTGTCAGTGGCAGTTGAGAAGGGAGTTAGGGCAAACCGGGAGAGAATTTGTGCGGACGAATTTTTCGCAAGGAAGGATAATTAGGAAATACACGGAATTATTTAGTGAGGCGGTTTCTTAACAATGAAGGTTTGCTTGTATTATAAACCCATAACTAAACCCTGGGGGGGCAGCAACTCTTTTATCCTCAGTTTAAAGAATTATTTTATAAAACAGGGGGTAGAGTTAACTCATGATATTAACGGAGATTACGATATTTTGTTTTTAAACAGCGCTTATAAAGCGCCGGGTAAGTTTATTAATTATAAAGAAATAATAAGGGTTAAAGAAAGGGGATATAGTTCCTTTTTTAGGCAGTTGTTAGCAAAAAAGAAAAATAGGAGCGTAAAAATTTTATATAGATTAGACGGGTTACGCAGGATATACGCGAGCATGGATAGTAAGATGGATCGTATTCAGCTTAACTGTGTTGGCTTTGCGGATCAGCTTGTATTTCAGAGTGATTTTGCCCTGGAAATGTTTCGGGAATGTGGTTATAAAGGGAATAATTTTTCTATTGTTTATAACGGTGTAAATCAGGATATATTTAATATGATTGATAGAGTGTATTGGGATAATAAACGCGTATTAAAAATTATCGCTTGTTCCTGGTCTTCTAATCCGGCTAAAGGCCATAAGATTGTAGCTGAGTTATCTGGTTGTGAAGGAGTGGAGGTATCTTTTATAGGTGCTTGGGCGCAAGGGATTTCCTCCGGGAATGTCAGGCTTCTGGGCGGACTAAGTCAAAACGCTATTGCCGAAGAATTCAGGAAACATCATGTATTCGTTTTTCCCTCGCTTAACGAAGCCTGTTCCAACACTCTTTTAGAAGCCTTATCCGCGGGATTGCCGGTATTATACTTGGATAGCGGGAGTAACGAAGAGATAGCCGGTAATTATGGTGTGAAATTAAGGAATTCTGATTTAGCAAAAAGCCTTGATGAAATTAAAAGCGGCTATTTTTCTTTGATGGATAATATAAAAAGGGATATTAATAAATTTTCTATAGGGTCTGCCGGCCGGCAGTATCTGGAGATTTGTAAAAGCATGTAATATGGATTGGATAAAAACGGTTAAAGAGAGTTCGTTTTCTTTTTTAGGAAAATTATATAAAGGAGATGGTTTTTTTTCTTACAGTCAATCTTCGGACTTATATGGAAAAGATATTCATTGGGGATTAGCCAATACTGTCTTTGCGGCGAAAATATACTTTATTTTAAAACATTTAGATACTTTAGAAGAGAGAATAAGAAAGGATATAGTTAAATTTATAACCGGCTTTAAGCAAAAAGGAGGGATTTATTCAGACCCTTTGGTGTCTGAGAAAACCTGCGTTTATAACAAACTCTCGGCAATAAAGAATCTGAATTTCTCAAATTTTTTCGGACGGAAAACAAAAGCCGCTGAAACCCGGCAGGCTATAGTGGCTTTATTTTTGTTGGGAGAGAAGTTTCGGGAACCTTTTACCGCGATTCCTTACACCAGAGAAGGAGTTAATAGTTATTTAGCCGGGCTTAACTGGCATGATGCCTGGGGAGCGGCGAGTCATGTTAATCACTTGCTTTTTTTTTATAAGATGAATGCTGATCTATGCGGATATAAAAAAGAAGAAGCCGAACAGTTAATAAAGTATTGCCTGGAGAAAATAGATGCTTTACAGAATCAGGATAATGGAATGTGGCATACCCGGGAGGTTTCGGCTAAACAAAAAGTAAATGCTGCTATGAAAATAATATCCGGATTTAATATCGTGGGTAGGAAAAATATCAAGTTTGCCGAGAAAATTATTGATTTTATTCTTCATGTTGATAATGAATATTCCTATTATGATGGTTGTGATAATCTTAATGTAGTGTATGTTTTAAAAAATATTTTTGAATGTGTTGAGAAGAATTATCGTTGTATAGAGGTGAAATCATTTTGTGAAAAAGCGATAGATAGATACAAAAAATATTTTTATCCTGAGCAAGGCGGATTTTCTTTTTTGCCTGATGATAAACCCCGTAAATATTATGGGATGATTGTTACTGAAAATTTTTCAGGCCCGGATTTGCATGGGACTATGATGTTTGCATGGGCAGTATCTTTAGCGGCAAGTATATTGGATATTGAGAGAGATAGTTTTCAGGATATTATTAATTGAAGGGAACGAAAGGAATGATACCGCGAACTTAAGCCCGTAAACAGCAGGAATAAATCATTAATTATACTAATTGCGCGGATTAAATGATGGAAAAGATACATAACCAAAAATAATTTGTGAAGTTGGTGTAATTAGTAAAATTCGTGTTTCGTTTTACATGGTTCACTGAAAGCTTACGTTTATTATGAAAAAACTGTTGCTAAAATTTATTTTGCGCCTGCACACATTGATTTATTCTATTATAGGCAAGTTGTCTGTGTTATGTAATAAAGGCGTTCATCCTAAGCACGGTTTGTTGAGATATTATGAGTTTTTTCTGGATAATATTAATGAGAAGGATATTGTTCTTGATGTGGGCTGCGGCAGCGGGGTAGTGGCTGAGGCTTTGGCAAAAAAGGCAAAGCATATTACAGCGGTTGATATGAAAGAAGCTTCCGTTAGGAAAGCTTCTTTCCTTAGCCGGTCATCCAATATAGAATATCTATCGGCAGATGTTACTCAATACGCTTTTAGGCGGCGTTTTGATGTAGTTATGCTTTCTAATGTTTTAGAGCATATTAGCCGGCGGGTAGAATTCTTGAAAAAGATGGCGAAGATTTCCGATAAAATTTTGGTTAGAGTCCCTATGGTAGACCGAGATTGGCTTACTCTTTATAAAAAACAATTGGGCATGGAGTATCGGCTCGATAAAACTCATTTTATCGAATATACGCTTGATTCTTTTAAAGAAGAGGCGGGATTAGCCGGGTTGGCTGTGCTTAATCATTATGTCAGATTCGGTGAGCTCTATGCTGTTTTAGCTAAGACTGGTTTATGAAATTAGCCATGGTTTTTACTTTCGGTGTTTCTTTAGATACCTGGCATAAGCAGGGCGTTTTAAGCCGGGAAAAATTGATTTATGAAGAATTTATCCGCCAGGGCAGATTTAAGAAGATATACTGGTTTACCTATGGAGTTAATGATAAGAAATTAAAACATCTGGTTAATGAAGGCATCGAGATAATTCCTTTGCCTAAGTTATTTAAAAGTAAACCGGGCATGTTTATCTATTCTTTTCTGATGCCTTTTTTGAGGGGTAAATATTTCAGGCAGGTTGGTATTATTAAAACAAACCAGATGAAAGGAGGATGGACAGCCTGGATCGCGTCTTTACTTTATAAGAAAAAATTTGTCCTGAGAGGAGGGTATCTCTGGAGCATATTTGCCCTAAAGAAATACGGCGGAGTGTATCCTTTAATGGTGGATACGGTTGAAGGGCTATTGTGTAAGTTTGCCCGCGCTATTATTGTAACCAGCAGATTCCAGAGAGATTATATTGGGAAAAAGTACCGCTTAAGAAAAAATAAAGTATTTGTTGTAACGAATTATGTTGATATTAATATGTTTTTTCCTGATTCTGGTATTCCAAAGATAAAAGACAGATTAGTATTTGTGGGCCGTATTCATCGGGATAAAAACTTAAAAAATTTAATATTGGCTTTAAAAGGATTAGCCTGGGGATTGGATATTTATGGAGAGGGCAAGCTTAAAAATAATATAAAACGATTGGCAGAAGATAATTCTGTTGATGTTAAGTTTGGCGGGGTGATCCCTAATGCCCGTTTGCCTGAGATACTTAACAAATATATTTATTTTGTATTGCCTTCTTCTTATGAAGGTATGCCGAAAGCTTTGTTGGAAGCTATGTCTTGCGGTTTAGTTGTAATAGGCACAAATGTCGGGGGCATAAAAGAAGTTATTAAGAATGGTGAGAACGGATGGTTAATCCCTGACACTACAGTGGGTAAAATAAGAGAAACTCTTTCTTTTTTGGGTAGAAGGAAGGATATCGAGAGGAACCTGGCTGTTCATGCCCGCAGAGATATTGAAGATGAGTTTTCGCTTGTCTCTATTGCTGAGCAGGAATTTAATATTTTAAAAAAGGCATGATTACTTCTTATTACGATAAAGAAAATAGAAGGATTGTTCAGGTTGGCACTGTGTCTAACCCGGGGTTCTGGGATAATCATTGGAAAACTAATCCGGTTAAAGTGTATTCCCGTAAACACAGTTTTGTTCTGCCAATAATAAAGAAGTTTTTAAAAAAAGGCCGTATTCTTGAAGGCGGATGTGGACTGGGGGATAAAGTCTATCTTTTACAAAAAAAAGGCTATGAAGCCATAGGGGTAGATTACGCTAAAGAAACTGTTGAAAAGGTTAAAAACTTAATGCCTTCTTTGGATATACGGTTTGCGGATGTGCGGCAATTACCTTTTAGCGATGAGTTTTTTGACGGCTATCTGAGCCTCGGTGTTATTGAGCATTTTTATTCCGGGTATGGTCAGATAATAAAAGAGATGAGGCGTGTTATTAAAAAGGGGGGCTTCGCTTTTGTGGGATTCCCTTCCCTTTCTCTTTTGCGCAAGATAAAGATTAAACGTAATTTTTATCCCTTATGGGAGGAAAAAGAGGATTTAGTGAATAATTTTTATCAGTTTACACTGGATCATAATAAAGTAATAAATGATTTTTCCCGGGAAGGATTCCAATTAAAACATTTATATCTTTGTGATGCTGTAAAGGGGATAAAAGATGAGGTCGCTTTTTTTAAAAGGCCGTTTCAGTTTATTTATGACAAACAGAGTCTTTATTCGAAAGCATTAAAATACGGCGTAAGTAGAATTTTTTCCTGGTTTGGAGGGCATCTTGCTTTAACAGTTTTCTCTAAGGAGAAATAACCCTTATGAATAATAGCAAATTTGATATTGGTTTTTATCCATTGAAATTGGTGACTTTATCCGCGCCGGCGTTATTCTTAATTTTTCTTGTATGTGAATTCTGGCTGCCTAGTGTTTATATTAAAGGTATTCCTTTACGAAGTTATGTTTTAACATTGAGTTTTCTTTCCTATTTTTTGTTTATTTTTAGGGGAGATTATGCCGAAACTTTGAAGAAAAAGCCGTTTTTGCTTACTTGCTTAGTTTTTTTTCTGTTGACGTTTTTTCGGTTCATAAATTATTTTTTAGGTCATTATAATTTTGGATCTTACGTATTCCATTCTTTAAGATATATCGTCCAGCCTTTTTTTGTGTTTTTTACTACCTATCTATTTATTACGAATCATAAAACCAGATTTTTTAAATTGTTGCTTTTCTTTGCCTGCGTTTCGTCTGCGATTGCTTTTTTGCAGTATTTAAATATAGATTTATTCTGGAAACTAAGATATTTTTTGGGTAAAGACCCGGATGCCTTTGTCTGGAGTATGTTATTAGGAAAGACCAGAGCAGTCGGGCTTGCTCAATATTGGGTACCTCTCGGTTATCAGATAGTAACTGTTTTTCCCTTAATTTTTTATTTTATAGTACCAAATAAAAAGAATCATAATTGGTTAGTTGTCTTTTTATTATTGTTACTTGCTGTTTTTTCTATCGGAACAAGGTCTGCTTTGCTTGCGATAATAGTTGGTTTGGTCTACATGTATTTAGTAAGAAAAGACATGCGAAAAATTATTTCGCGCTGTTTCGCTGCTATATTAGCGATTGCTATTTTGTTTCTGGCATTATTTTTTTGCTGCAAGACTTCTTTATACCCAAGAATTTTGCACATAGATTCATCGGTTATGTTGAGAATGCCTTTGTTTTCTTTTTATTTTAAAAAAGCGATAAGAAAGTCCGAGCGACAATTAAGACAACAGCCAGGGAAAGCATCAGAACAACCATCGGAACATCACGAAGTTGTTGGGTACATACGGTCTCAAGGGGTTGACGTTTGTTACAGTTCAGAAATGTCACCGCATAATCAGGCGCTTAATACTTTTTTCTTTTACGGAATTGCCGGGCCGGTAATTCTGTTATTTTTTTATATTTATCTTTGGCTGATATGCGGTAAGAAAATGTTTTTTGCCCGGGTAGGGATTGGTTCTTGTTTTATCAATTCTTTTTTTCATAATGCCGGCCCTTTTTTCGGAGATTATGTGTGGTGGCATTTGTGCGCGATAATCGTCTATTTTAGCGCGCATGGTTTTAATGATGAACGAAAAGGAGGGATAAGCTGAATATTATGAAGGTAAGTGTTGTGATGCCTGTTTATAATAGCCGGAATGTTGTGGGAAAGGCAATTGAGAGCATATTACAGCAGACATACGCGGATTTTGAATTTATCATAATAGATGATGGCTCTACCGACGGGACTTTTAATATCTTAGAGGAGTATAAGAATAAGGATGAAAGGATTATACTTGTTGCTCAGGCAAGAAAAGGGTTGGTTTATTCTCTGAACCGGGGTTTAAAGCTTGCGAAAGGAGAATATATTTTGCGTCAGGATGGTGATGATGTTTCTTTGCCTGAGAGAATGGAGAAACAGTTAGAAGCTATTAAAAATAATAATTTAGATATAGTGGGATCTTATGCTTATCTGGTTAATGAGAAAGGTTTTACAATAGAGAAAATAATCCGGCCTGTGGAGCATAAAAGTATTGTGGAAAAATTAGAAAGGCAAAATTGCATTTTGCATCCTACTCTTATGTTTAAAAAAGAGGCGATTCTTTCTATTGGCGGCTATAACGGACAATACGAGTTTGCTCAGGATTATGAGTTATATCTGCGGGCTGTCAGAGCGGGATTAAGGATTGGGTGTGTTCCTGAACCCTTAGTAAGAATAGCCCATGTTTCTTCTTCGATAAGCGTAAAGCGTAGGCGGAAACAACTGCTTTATGCCATATCCGCTCAGGCAATGCATTTTGCTAAACAGGAACAATTCGAGTTTTCTTACCCGGTTCATATTTTGTTTCATATTTCTAAGATATTTATACCCATGTGGTTTAGAAAATTAAGAGTATGTTTAAGGAACAGGTATCAGGGAAAAAAATAAGGGTAGCTTTTATCGGTCAAAAAGGAATTCCGGCTAATTTTGGCGGAATAGAATCCTATGTTGAAGGGGTTGCTGAAAGACTTTGTAAAGATGGGTATGAGGTTAGTGTTTATGTGCGTGGCTGGTACACAAAGAAGGGATTAAAAAATTACAAGGGTATAAAATTAATTCATATTCCCAGTATAAAGAATAAGTATTTTGATGCTTTTTCTCACGTTCTTTTCTGTTCGATATACAGTATATCCCGTAATTTTGATCTTATTCATTATCAGGGGATCGGCCCTTCGTTTTTTTGCTGGATTCCCCGTTTGTTTGGTAAAAAAGTAGTTCTAACCGTACACAGCCTGCCCCAGAAAAGTACAAAATGGAAACCTTTTGCTAAATGGTTTTTACGGTTATCCGAAATTGTAGGAATGATTTCTGCCCATAAAGTTATAGCAGTCTCTAAGGATTTAAAGTGCTATCTGGAAAAGAAATATAAAAAAGGCGTTAGCTATATATCTAACGCTGTTTCATTAGAAGGAGGGTATGCTGTTCCCGAAGTGATAAAGAAGAAGCACAATCTGCGCAGTAAAAAATATATTTTATACTTAGGAAGAATTACCCCGGAGAAAAGAATAGAGTGGATTATAAAAGCTTTTAGGGACCTGGCGAACGGCGGATTTTTTGAAAAAAATAGCCTTGAAAGTCTAAAATTAATTATTGCCGGGGCAGTAAATGCTTCGGATAAATATGAGATTTTGATAAAAAATATGATCGGCAGTGATGGGCGGATTATTTTGAGTAAGTGGGTCGGAGGAAGAGAGAAAGAGGAACTCTTAAATAATGCCTGTCTTTTTGTTCTGCCTTCTTATTTAGAAGGGTTGCCTATGGTTCTTCTGGAAGCAATGCGATATGAATTGCCGGTTCTTGTTAGCGATATCCCTTCACATATGGAGGTTGTTGAAGACAATAAAGATGGATTTTTATTTTCAAATAACTCTTTTGAATCTTTCCTTCGCCGCTTAAAAGAAATCCTTGATTTGGAAAGTGAAAAACTTAGTTTAATCGGTAAAAAAGCTCAGGAAAAAATAAAAGAGGGATATGGTTTAAGTACTAAGGTCGCTATGATTGAAGAGATATATCAGTCGTTATTTACTATGAATACGGAGCCTTCGGCAAAAATATGTTTTGTCTGTAATCCCGGGGGGCATCTTTATCAGCTTTATTTATTAAAGCCTTTTTGGCAGAAATATGAACGGTTTTGGGTAACTGCTGATAAAATTGACGCGCGATACCGTTTAGCCGGGGAAAAAATCTATTGGGGGTATTGTCCTACAACAAGAAATTTAAAGAATTTTTTGCTGAATTTAATTTTGGCTTTCCGGGTTTTGGGTAAGGAAAGGCCTCGAATTATTGTTTCTACCGGTTCCGGTGTGGCAGTGCCTTTTTTCTGGGTTGGTAAACTCTTTGGATGTAAACTTGTTTATATCGAAGTTTTTGACCGTATTGATATGCCTACTCTTTCAGGGAAATTGATTTATTCAGTAGCAGATGAGTTCCTTCTCCAATGGCAGGAACAAAAAAAGTTTTATCCTAAAGCAAAAGTATTAGGACAAATGTTATGATATTTGTATCCGTAGGCACAGAAGCTTATCCTTTTAACCGGTTGTTAAAGGAAATTGGCCAATTAGCCGGAGACGGCATTATAACCGGGAAGGTTTTTTGTCAGACAGGAAGTTCTTCGGTTAAATTGCTAAATTGTGATTATCAGCCTTTGCTTACTCCCGGCCGGATGCAGGAGTATTTTAGTAAAGCTGATATTATAATAGTTCATGCCGGTATTTGTATTATGGAGGCTTTGAATTTAGGGAAAATCCCTATAGTAGTGCCCCGGAGGAAACATTTTGGTGAAGCTGTTGATGACCACCAGTTATTTTTTGCCCAGCGTCTGGCAGAGAACAGACAGATTGTGCTTGTGGAGAATATCGATGATTTAAAGTCTAAGATAATAAACTATAATCTTGAGATAAAAAAATTAGTCCATCCCCGGGACAGCCGGCAGAAAACCCTTGATTTTTCCCGGAAGATAGAACAAATTTGTGAAGAATTATTGAGAAGAAATTGAATTAAACAGTACGCCCTTTATTCCTTAAATTGTTGTTTACCCTCTCCTTTGCACAAAATCATTGCATATTTATCCAAATAAAGATAAACTATATCTGCTAAATTAACCCAAATAATGCAGTTAGCATTATTTGCCCTTATGCCCTAACGGGCAGGCTTCGCACTACCCTGACGGGGAGGCTTCGCACGGGTCGACTCCAAATTTTCCGCGGGAAAATTTGGAAAAGTCGAGGTTACCATGGAAAAATGCAAAG
>JAGLUN010000013.1 GCA_023134705.1 Candidatus Omnitrophota bacterium
TGCATGCCTTATCCACGCCGCCAGCGTTCACTCTGAGCCAGGATCAAACCCTCCAAAGGCTTCTTTTACTTTTAAACAAGGGGTTTTTCGGTTCTCAAATCAAAGAGCAAAATAAACAGAGCAACCCTTAAAGGGATGCTTTACTTAAATTTAAGGTTAAATTTTCTTTTATTTAAGAGCCTCTATCAAAGAAAAACTACTATAGAGGATTGGGGTAATTTAACCCTTATATCTATACATGAATAAAAAATTTTGTCAAGGATTTTTTCTATCTTTTCCAGCTTCTTAAAAACACAACCCCCTAAATCTATTATACCCCTATAAAAATGAATAATCAAAAAGAAATATTATGACTTTTGGGGCGATAAATATTTTTCTATATAATCTTTAATCCCCCTCTCTAAATTATAAAAAGGCTTAAATCTCAAAACTTTCTTCAATAAAGTAATATCCGCATGGGTATAATTTTGATAAACTTCCTGACAAAAATTATCAAAATAAACCGGCTTCAAATTTTTGTTAAGCACTCCGTTTATAGTAGTAACTATCTTATTAAAACTGCAGGCTTCGCCGGAACCAACATTTAGAATAACTGTTTTATCCAGATTCAAAGCTTTAACAGTAGCTTCGGCAACATCCCGTACGTAAACAAAATCTCTTTTTTGCTTTCCGTATTTAAACAAACGGGGACGATGGTTTTTTCTTATTTGCAAATAAAGATGATAAATCATACTTGAGGCTATCCCCTTATGATATTCCCCAGGCCCGTACACGTTAAAATAACGTAAACCGATAACCGGCGCTGTCTTCCTTTTCTTTATTAACGATAATGTTTCCACATCACAAAGATATTTCGAATAGGCATAACTGTTAAGCGGTTCTGCTTTTTGATTCTCTTTCATAGGATAGGAACCGTTCCCATAAATGCCGGCGCTCGAGGCGTAAATCAATTTAATATTTTTCTTTACAGATAAATTTAATATATTTTTGAATCCGTCATAATTAACTCTCAACATTTTTCTATCATCCTTTAAGGTAGTATCAGTAACGGCAGCTTCATGAATTACAGCATCCACTTTAGGAATTTTCTTATAAATGTTTTCATCTAGAATATCGGCCCAGATGACTTCACAATCCAAATCAAAGATGTTTTTGAAATTAGCATGGGAAAAATCGTCAAGGATAAAAACTTTCACGCCTTGTTCCTTTAGAACACGCACCACATTTGAACCGATAAACCCACTACCTCCGGTCACTAATACCCTCATTTATTTCTCCCTTCTTTTTATTTATCCGCGTTTCCCCTCCCGTCGAAGGTAGATGCACCTCAGGCGCAAAAGGAGAATCCGCTTCTGATTCGGGTGCATCTGCGTTTAATAAATTACCCCGTAGCAAGCTACGGGGAATTAAACCTGAAACCCTTCGACTCCCTTCGGTCGCTCAGGGTCAATTCGACTACAGAGTTTTTCTCAGCTACGCTGATAAAAGCTCTGAGTCTCATTGATTAAAAAACAATACTCATCGCTTTATATGGACAAACATGCACACAAATACCGCAAGCGATACATTTTTCTTTTACAAATTCTACTTCTAAAGTTTCAGGATTTTTTACCAAAGCTTTTGTTGGACATAAAGGGATACAAGCCGTACAATCAACACATTTTGCTCTGTCCATAGAAACATCCTGAGAAAGCGGCTGAATTCTAACCCCGGTTTTATTTAAATACTCAATACCTTTATTGAAATCGTCTTCATCACCTTTAATTTCCAAGACTAATAAACCTTCTTCTTTAGGATTGACTTCAGCTTTTAAAATATTAAACTCCAGATTAAAATCTTTGACCAGCTTATATACTATGGATTTATCCACAAGCTCTTTAGGGAAATGTAAGACTATTCTTTTCTTAGACATCCTTGGGAATCCTCTCTTTTAAAGTCTTAAATCTATAACCGGAATCAGCCGAAGGAAGCTTTCCCTGGGCCTCACTCAAAAAAAATTTTCCCTCTTTTATCCAAGCCTTCAAAATACCGGCAATCTCTCTTGCTTTTTTTAAGCTGGACAAAGATCCCGTAGGAATCTCACGCCCAGCCAATTCTATTTTGCCGGATTTAAGCTGAGCGTAATTAACTACCCCTAAGACATCCGAATTTTCCGGAGAATAACCCTTGGCGTAATCAACTACCGGAGCAACAATATCTTCGTCCTTTACACAAACATAAGAAAGAATTTCCTCATTTAGAACAGGGATAGGAATACCTACCCCCACACTTAAAGTAGCCCCATAACCATACATTGAAGTTCCTATCAACCAAGAAGGATCTGTCTCTTTTAAATCACCGATCAAGGATAAAGTGCCTGCGGGACATTTAGGAATACCCTTCTCTGTTCTTTCCACTCCAGGGTTATGTTGAGTTCCCCACCAGCTAATAAAACCAACTGCTCCCGCCAAGAATATCTTTGTTCCTATCCCTATAGTCTTATAATAAGGATCATTTAAAAGAGGACTTAAACTCCCCGCGCTACAGTAATTAGCATTCCCCAGATTGGGCTTTAATATCCCCATATAAGTATAAATCGGCTTATCCGAAACATTCACCGCTACGTTATAATTCTGATAACAATTCCGCATATTAAATAGAATCACTTCATTCAAATCTTTTATATTAATGTAAGTCCTTAAATGTCTCCGGGGGTAACAATCTGTCCCATAGGCATTCGCTTCCAGGATCAAATCTTTACCTTCAATTAAATCCTGAATAACATGCCCTCCTCCATATTTAAATTCTCCGGGATAAATCGCATTACGAGGATCTTCTTCCGGTAAAGCATTCGCTCCCAGGAATAAATCTCCTGCGGCGAAAGCGGCATAACAAGGAACTCCACCTAAAGTAACTTTTCCTCCGCCTAATTTTATCCGTGGTTTAGATTGACCAATGTTGAAATATATTCCACTAGAACACATTGGCCCAAAAGTAGCGGTAGTTACAACATCGACTAACTGCGCTGCTTTTTTAAAACCTTTTTTCTCGGCGAATTCAACTATTTCCTCAGCAGTAAAAACAACTGCTTCCCCTTTTTTTATCCGCTCATTTATCTCTTTTATCGTCTTCATTTTTTTCGCAGCCCTCAGACTTCAAAAAATCGAGCATCGAGAATCAAGGATCTAGGATCAAAAATGCTAAATCATCCTACTCTCTTTTCCAGTTCCTCAATCCTTTTTTCTAAACGATGTACGACTTCAATGATGGGATCCGGCAACTTATTATGGTCTAAATCCACGCCGCTTACTTTTTTAGCGACTTTCTGAATAATTGCTCTTCCGGGAACTCCTACTACCGTAGCGTCAACAGGCACATCATTTATTACCACTGAACCTGCTCCGATTTTCGCTCTTTCACCCACAGTTATCGGGCCTAAGAGTATCGCTCCTGCTCCGATTACAACCTTATTCTTTATTGTAGGATGCCGTTTTATTTTCGCCTGGGATACACCCCCTAAAACTACTCCCTGATAAATTAATACATCATCTCCTATTTCCGTCGTTTCTCCGATAACAATTCCCATACCGTGGTCAATAAAAAAACGCTCTCCTATCTTCGCTCCGGGATGGATTTCGATACTGGTTAAAAAACGGGCGTTATGAGAAATAAACCGGGCAAAGGTTTTAAATCCCTTTTCCCAGAACCAATGAGCGATCCTATACAACCATATCGCATGCAGCCCCGGATAACAAAAAAGTATTTCGACTACACTTCTTGCGGCAGGATCTTCCCTAAACGCAGTCTGAATATCTTCTTTTATAGCGGAAATAATATCCATCTTTAATCCGAAATATACCGGCGTATTTGTTTTCCCGAAGAGTTATCCGCCTTCACCAGCCAATCATTCGTCAGCTTACCAAAGAATAAACCCATCTCCTGATGTCACTGCCAGCAAAGACTGATAAACTCAAAGGGAGATACTATCCTTTACAGGGTTTTGTTCCTTTATTTTTTTTGCGTCTTCTTCTCCAGGAAAGCTTTCCTCTCCTTTTACTTCTAGCCATAATTCTCCTTATACCAAAAAAAACTGAATTATATTCGGATAACTTTTTATAGTTTCCTAAAGGGTTAAAAACTATCTCTTTCGCAGTTCAGCGAAAAATTATCTGGGGAGGAAAGTATATCATATAGGATAGTATGCTTTCCTCCGCAGTAACATAAGATAATCGATATTACTCCGTTTGTCAAATATTTTTACTCGAAATACACGTGTATCTCTTTAAGCTTTCCTTCTCTGAATCTGTAACTTAAAGGAGGAGCGATTAAGGAATGTTTAAGAACAGTCTTTTCTTTGCCATCAAAAATTTCTATCTTTTTTATCCTCATATCTTTAGAATAAGTATTTTTTCTTCGACGATTGTGATAGATAACCATGGTAGAAGAAAAAATTTTAAAAGCAAAACAAGCCGGCGGTAAAGTCAAAATCCTATCCTTAAGTTTTACTGCGAGATTTTTCCTGGTAAAAAGGTTTCCCTGAAGGATAGGAGAAAAATTAACGTAAAGCTTTTTATCTTTCAGCAAAAAAGGATTCATCCCCAGACACATCAGAATCCAAATATTTAACATCTCACTGGTAGCACCGCTAAGTCTTGCCACAAAACCTTTACCCCATAAATCTTTATCCAGATGGACACTACTTACTATAAATGAGGAATTTTCCAAGATGCTTCTTCCATACTTTTGAGGATTTAAAAAACAAATCCCGCATTTAAATAAATTATCATAAAACTTCTTGTATAATCCGTTTTTTAAAAGTTCTAAAAGATATTTATACTCCATATGCAGCCAGATAGATTCATTCTCAAGCCACCCCCTGGGGAATACCCTGCTTCTTCCCACTTCTAAAGGAATATCACTTAAAGAACTGTTTAAACGGTACATCTTAAGCTTCTTATCAAAAAGAGGGCTTCTCTTTACCTTTTCATATAAACTTACATCTTTATTCACCCTTAAAATATGCACCGGGGCTTCCAGAAAAAGAGGTAAGGGCTTTAAATCAACCTTCTTGGGTTCAATATAGGAACCGTGCTTGCGATAATCTTTGATTTCATACATAAAGTAAGTAAAATGGATACCTGTCTTGGGGTCTTTAGCTTTTTTTATTCCTCGATCCAGCTTAGCGACACTTTTATCCAAAAAATCCCTTAGCCTTAGCAAGGGAATACTTATTTTTTTCCCTTCAACCCCCCAGAAAATTTTCTTTCTGAAATTTTCCTTTACGCTATTGGAAGCTTTCCAGAAAAAGAAATCTCTCCCTTTTCTTTTGTCTGCTCCATTCAGTTTAATTAACTCCTCCATTTTTTTAAAAAACAGGTATAACTCTTTAGTAAGCTCTATTTCTTTCTCTCCTGAGTCCTCCATTTTTTGGACCACTTCTTTCAAAAAGATACAGGCCCGTTTCAGCTCCAGGGTTTCACACAAAGACGAACCAAAAAGAGCAGGCAATCCGTTTAAAGAATCGCACCAGCCGGGTTTATCCGCTTCCATCTCTATACCTAAACCCTCAAAATCAAGGGTAGCAATCCGGTTAAGGATCAAAAACATCAATTTATCCACAAGATTCGTTTTGTAAATCGGGCCTTTACCGTGGTCAACTCTAAGAAAATTCTTAAATTTTTTTCTGCGGTTAATCAACTCTTTCTTCTCGGAACTTTCTTCCAAACAATTCAGCTGATATATTTTATTTTTTTTCAGCACATAACGATGTTTCCTTTCCTTAATTCTAAATTCATCATCCCAAAACATAAACTCCGTATCTAAAAACAATTCTTTTATCTTTCCGGGATAAAAATATAAAAAAGCTTCGATTAAATCTAAATTATAACGCCAGTGGTCAATCCAGAAGCCTTCTCCGAATTTAGCCTGAGGTTCTAACCTTGCTTCTTCAAAAAGGCAGTCAATAAATTTATCTCTGTCTCTTAACTTTATCTTTTTATCTTCTAAAAAGGTAAAAATTTGTCCCAGATAAAATCCTTTTTCCATAAAAGGAATAATACCTTTATCGAAAGGCAAAACATTCCGTTTCAAGATTTTTTTTATTGTTTTTCTATCCTGAAAATATAATTTCTCCCCCTGGACCACTAAAGGATTATATCCGTCCATTCTCAAAAAATTCATGAAATAAATTATGTTTTTGTCGTAAACAGCAGGGTTGAAAAATAAATCCATACGCCGGTTCTGATTAATATCCCGGTAATTCGCTTCTCCCTCGGAAAAATAAGAAGGCAGGAATTTAAATTTGTTATAATCCCTTTCTAAATCCCCGTGTTTACGGGAAAATAAATAATAAACTTTACCCTTGTTGAATTTATAAGGATATCCTCCTCTTAAAACATTATCTAAATAAGTGCATCTTATGTACTCATTGAACTCACGTGATGAAGACAAGCATAAAACATTTTCTTTGATACTCTCCACAACGTTTCTATTTTCTTCTTTTTTCTTTTCCAAAAAATTTACATCGATAAACTTCAGATTGTTCTTAAGAACCTCTGATCTAGGCACTGCTCCAACCATAGTGTAAATAGTAACTATTTCCCCAGGCAGTAACCAATCCTTTAAATAGCTAAATCCCGAAGGAGTCTTTCCGCAAAGGACTTGTTTTCTAGGGCAGCTAAAATCATCTCCTAAAAAGCCCAAAGGCAAATTATAAGAAGTATCCTCAGAAAATATTTTTTGAGGGTCAATTATCATATGAAGAGGAACGGGATTATTTTTCCCTTTCCGGCAAAAAGAATAAAAAAAGTTTGTTCCCTCTATATACCGGGTCGAAGCCGCGTCTTTAGGGTCCACCGTTAACTTGAACAAAGCTACTTCTCTGCCGGAAATCTTTTTAACTTCGGATTTCATCCAGGCCTCTAAAGTCCGGGGGAGATACTTAAGAAAAATATCCCTGCAGCCGAAAGGGATTAGCTTGGGTAATCCATCAAGCAATTCCAATCTTTTTTTCTTTCCGGAGCTATTCCTCAATTTCAAAACTCTGATTAACGCAGCGAAAGGCATGTTAGGAAGAGTATAATAGTTTACGGAAAAATTTAAACCCAGACGATAATTTTCCTCTCTCAAACTCAAGTCAAAACTACTGACAATAATCCTTTCTTTTTTAGGATATCCCGGGTTTAAACGGAAAGGCTCATGAAATGAATCCCCGTTCAATTTAACAAATGTCCTGAAACCTATTGCCGATGCCTGTTGATAGGCTTTATTTGCCGCTAAAAATTCAAGGATAGAATGATTCTTATCTTTTACGCCGAAACTGACTAAGCCCTGCGAACGATTAACGTAAAAAGCCCATAAAGGGATTCCCCATAAACCACTCAACGCGGGCAGAAAATTCGAAAACGGAAAAACATTGTTATAATCTTCTATTACAAACCTCGCTTCCTTATCCAAGAAGTATCTACTCATAAACCTTAAAATCCTTCCTCATTTTATAAATTCCTGAGGATTAATTACACCGCCGGAAACAACCAGGCGAATTGCTTCCTCAACTCCTATGTTTATAAGAATAACTTCTTCCCGAGGCACAATGATAGTAAATCCAGTTAAAGGAGAAGGTGAAGAAGGGATAAAAACATTATAAGCCTTTTTCCCGGTTCCTTCCTCTAATATTTTGTCGCTATCATTAGTAACGAATCCGATTGAATAAATCCCTTTACGAGGATACTCCACTAAGATAACAGCCCTAAAGTTCTTTTTGGGATCAAAGAAAAGGAATTCAATCATTCTTTTTGTCGGCAAATATATTTTACTCACCAAAGGAATTTTCAAAAACAAAGCCTCTATCCCTCTCAATAACCTCATTCTTGAAACATGAATTAACAAACCTAAAAGAAAAATTATGGCTATCGACAAAATTATACCTAATCCCGGTATTTCATAACCTAAATAAATCTCCAGATACCTATTTATGAATTTCTCCAAAATGCTATCGGCAAAACGAAATAGACCTATAACTATATATATCGTAATAACAAAAGGAACTACTGCCGTGAGACCGGTAAGAAATATCTTTTTTATCTTCATTACTTATACACTGTTTTTAAGAATTTAGATGAAATGCCTGCAGCAGCCAGAATCTTAAATAACTCTCCCACCATAAAAGGAAAAACTCCTATAACAACCGCCTCTTTTAACGAAACCTTCAAAAGGAATCTCAGCCAGGTTATTCCTAAAAAATGTATGCATAAATCAGCTAAAAAAAATCCCAAAAAAAGCACAATAAAAGAAAGGCTTTTTCCTTTAAATCTTCTAAAAAATAAAGGAAAGATTAACGCTGAAAGGAAAAAACCGGCAATATATCCTCCGGTAGGCCCAAAAAGATAAAGAAAACCCGCACCTCCGCTGAAAACAGGACAACCTAAAACACCTAAGGCAATATATAAAGCTTGAGAAAACACTGCTTTTTCTCTAAGAAAAACGAAACTTAGGAATAAAACCAAAGTCTGAAAAGTTATTGGTACCGGACTAAATAAAAGAGGCATCTTAATCCGGGAAGAAACCGCCATAAGTAACGAAAAAGATATTACCAAAGAACATTCTAAAACCGGGTTTAATTTATAAGCCTTAACAGAAACTTTCATTCAACCTCCTCAATGAGACTTATGTTTTTTCGTAGAAAAAACATGTAGTCGAATTGATTCCGACGAGTGTGGGTAAATTATCGCAGAAAATTTACCCACATCTTACGAGTCGGAACTATTCAGGTTTCTCTTTCAATGAGACTTACGTTTTCTTAAGCCGAAGGCGCAAAAAAAATGTGTAGTCGAATTGATTCCGACGAGTGCTGTAAAATTATCAAAGAAAATTTTACAGCATCTTCCACGAGTCGGAACTATCCGGGTTTCTCTTTCAATGAAACTTATGTTTTTTCGCAGGAAAAACATGTAGCCGAATTAACCCAAAAAATACAGTTGGAAAAGCAGATTATATGTAACTCGCTTTATTGAGTTATGTTATAAAACTTATCATCCGGACAAAAAAGTTCATTGCATTTTTTGGGTTTCAACATTAAACGCCAATTCTACCATAGGGATAAGAAAAAGAAAGGAAAAAAGTTATCCGCGTTTGAAAAAAGGAAAGCTGAAGAAGCGTTTTCTAAAGATAGTCTTAGAAACATTATTTAATGCTTTAATAAGGTCATCTTTCCTGCTTAACATTTCCTTTTCTCCCAATTTTATAAATTCCTCAGCTTTATCAAAATCACCCCAGGTAAAAGAACTATTCTCAAGAGATATCAAAAAGTCAGCATTTTCAAGAGTATCTTCTATAATCTTCCTATATCTTATGCAATCGGTAATAAACATAATATCAATAGCATTTTTAATATTCACAGGCGCTACCCATAAAGGCTGCAGGTTAATGCCAAGAATAAAATCAACTTTATCCTTTAAAAAAACCGAAGGTAAAGGCATCAAGACTCCCCCATCTACTAAAAGCTTATTCCCTGTCCTTAAAGGAGGGAAAACTCCGGGAATACTGCAAGAAGCCATGACGGCTTTATCTAACGGGCCTTTATCCAAAAATACTGCGCTTCCCCTTATTAAGTCGACAGCAGAGCAGGAAAAAGGTATCTTACAATCCTCAAAAGTTGTTGTTCCGAAAAGATCGTTAAAGAATTTTAAAAACGGCTTGGGATGAACTAAAAAAGGCCTTACGCGCCTTAAATTCCAGAGATAAAACTTTTTTACAAAATTAAAGGACCTCTCTAAAAATATTTTTTTCTCCTCTACGTTGAAAGAGCTGGAATAAATTTTTAAAGCATCTATATTCTTTCTGTGTTTAGCTAAAACTTCTAAAGTTTTTAACTGAACCTGGTGAGAATCTCTATATAAACTATACAAAGCTCCAATCAAAGCCCCGATTGAAGTGCCGCTGATAAAATTTATTTTTAGATTAAGAGTCTCTAAAACCTTTAAAACTCCTATATGAAAAAAACCCCTTGCTCCACCACCACCTAAGGCTAAACCTATTTTCATAATAAAAACAGAAGAGCAGCCTTTACTATAATCCGAAAGGCTGCTCTAAAAAACCCGCTGTTTATTCTTTAGCAATAGCAATAGTAACTGCCCCTGCTATAATAAGGACCAATCCTATACAACCCTTTATTATTATCCAGACCGATGCCCACAAGCCTATAACCGCAACAAGGCCAAGGACTACCAGGAGAACACCTAAAACATACTTAACAAGCGATTTCCCTCCTTCCGAAATTTTTTTTTCTTCCTTTTTCTGAACATCCTTCGTTTTTTCTTCCATCTCCACCTCCTTAATGAGACTTACGTTTTCTTAAGCCAAAGGCACAAAGAAAACGTGTAGTCGAATTAAACCCCTCCCTTTAAGCTGAATTATTGTGGGAGAATTTGAATATTTATTATGCTTTACATTCTCTCACCACTACCTGAACAAATTAATACCGCATAAAGCGCACAAAAAAACTGTCGTGCGATAACATTTTGCGCGATAACCTGTTGTGATTTTCTTGTCAATATACTTTCTTCTGCAGAGGTAAATTTTTACTCCGTTACTTTTTATAATACTATATAAGGTTTCGTTTTTCTTGTCAACGAAAATTAAAATCTCTGAAAAAAAATCCTTGTAAACAACAACAGGAAAAGTTATTATAACTATATGCTGGTTAAACTTAAAAACCGCCATCTAAAACGAATTTTTTGGGTACTATTATGTATTATCATACCCGCTTTTATTCTCTGGGGAGGAAAAATTAGGCAAAAAAAACAAATAACCGGACAGATCGGTAAACATCGGATTGATATACAAGAATTCAATAACTACCTTAAGTTAGCCAGAGTTCATTCTTTCCTTGTCTATGGACCTGATTATCCTTCGAAGATAACTCCTCAAGAACAAAAATCACAAGCCTGGAGACTTTACCTTTTAGACTGGAAAGCAGAAAAGGAAAAAATTTCCGTCAACGATAAAGAAATAGTAAAATTCATAAACGAAAGGTTTTCTCTTGAAAATGAATTCGATAAAGACCGCTACACCAAGTTAATCCAATATTACCTTCAGATGAATCCACGGGACTTTGAAGAAAGGATACGAAAAATTCTCCGGGCCGAAAAACTCTGGAAAAAATATATTAAAATAGAAATCAAAGAAGAAGAAATCCTGGATTCCTATAAAAAGGACCATGAAAAGGCAAAAATATCTTTTATTTATATACCCTATGACAAATTTGAACAAGAGCTGGGAATCAAGGACAGTGAACTTAAAAATTTTTACGAAAGCAATAAAGGCGGCTTTCAAGAAGAACCGAAAGTAAAAATCAAGTATCTCTTTATCCCGCAAGAGGAATATGCCGGGAGAAAAACGGAAATAAACCAGAAGATAAAAGAAGGAAAAACTATCGAAGGAATAAGCGAAAACATAAAATTATCCTGCGAAGAAACAGATTTTTTAACTCCTGCGACCCCTATTAAAGGGATTGGCTGGGCTCCGGCCCTAATAAAGTCAGCTTTTTCTTTACCGGAAAATTCTCTGAGTGAACTTTTGGAAATTAACAATGGTTTTATAATCTTTGAAAAAACAGCTTCGAAAAGGTCCTTTATCCCCTCATTTGAGGAAGTAAAAGAAAAAGTTATAGAAAAGGTAAAAATAAAAAAGGAAAAAGATTTAGCTAAAAATTTAGGGGATAATATCATTAAAGAAATAAAGGCGAAAGAGATAAGAGATATTGAAATAATCGCTACAAATTATAAGTTAGAGAATAAAGAGACTGCCTATTTTAAATATCATGATTATGTGGAAGGTGTGGGTTTAAATAATGATTTAAATCAAGCGGTATTTGAAAGCCGTAAGGGTGAAATTATCCTAAAAAATTTCCTCCTTCCCAAAGGGAATTACATTATTCAGGTAAAGGACTTAATCCCTATTGATGAAGAAAAATTTAAACAAGATAAACAAGAATATAAAAGAAAAATATTATTTCAACGGGAATTTATGGAAAGGATAAAATTTCTTGCTGAATTACAAAAAGAAGCAAACTTAAAAATATATTCTACTCTTCAACAACAATTGCGTTGACCGGACATTGGCTGGATACCTCTTGAAGATCACAATCTGTAGACTCGAAAGTTTTAACTACAGCAATACCATTATCATTCATCTCAAAACATTCAGCACACATATTTACACAAAGACCACATCCTACACAAGCATTTTCATCAATAGTTATCTTTGCCATTTTATTCCTCCTTGTAATTGGTGAGGTATCGTCAAAATTTTTTGCTGGATATCTCCATATTTTCTTTATTTACAAAGCGTTTTATTAAAAAAGTTTCCCTCCCCACCCAAACTCTTTAAAATAGATAATATTTTTTATAAGGAGGCCAGGAGTCCAGGATAATTATTTTGATTAATTCTTTATATAACAATCCCTTTTATACTTTTCCTGTATTCCTGGCCTCCTTATTTATTTTCTTCTCTTTTATATTTCTTTTATATAATTAATCCGGCAATGATTTAGATAAGTATTCCCTTCTCGAGTTTCTCCCAAATCTTATTTACATTCTCTTGGATAGCCTCTATAATTGCCTCATTCCCGGGTTTAAAAAGATGTTTATACCGCCCCTGAGCTTTCAACCAATCAACAACTGGTTTACGATTGCGAGGCTTATAGGTAACCTTTAATGCACCATTCTCTATTTCATAAAGAGGCCAGAAACCAGTCTCTACTGCTAATTTGCCTATTTCTATCGTATCCTCCCCGGGAAACCGCCAGCCCCGGGGACAAGGAGCAAGAATATTTAAGAATGCCGGGCCTTCGGCCGCGAACGCCTTCTGGGCCTTAGTAACAAGATCATTCCAGTAAGAAATATTAGCCTGCGCCACATAAGGGATATGGTGAGCTGCGCAAATAGCAGTAAGATCTTTTCTAAACTCCATCTTTCCCGGCCTGACTTCTCCTGCCGGAGCAGTAGTAGTAGAGGCACCGCGGGGAGTAGCTCCCGAACGCTGAATTCCGGTATTCATATAGGCTTCATTATCATAACATACATAAACCATTCGATGGCCCCGCTCTAAAACTCCGGAAAGTGATTGTAGTCCGATATCATAAGTACCCCCGTCTCCGCCTACAGCTAAAAATTTTATCTCTTTATCAATTTTTCCTTTCTTTTTCAAAGCCCGATAGGCAGTTTCTACACCGCTTATCGTAGCCGCGGAATTTTCAAAAGCGTTATGGATAAAAGGAACTTTCCACGCGGTATAAGGATAAATAGTAGTAGCAACTTCTAAACAACCGGTAGCAGAACCAATTACTACCGGGCTGTTTCCCGCCCCTAAGAGCACTTGACGCAGGGCTATAGACGCTCCGCATCCAGCACAAAGCCTATGCCCTCCGGAAAGTCTTTCCGGTATTTGAGAAAGTTGTTTTAAATTAGCCATAGTTCAATAAGTTTTATTTATCCCCTTACTCCTAAGTAATTTACCAAATTTTTCACCTTATTCTGCTTTACAATTTCTAATAAATTATTATAAACTGACTCTATCTGGAAAGTATTTATATCCCGGCCGCCTAATCCATAAATATAATTTGTAATTAAAGGCGTATTCTCTGACTCATAAAACGCTGATCTCACTTCATTGAAAACCGGGCCTCCACAATTAGAAAAAGACTCACTACGGTCCAATATAGCTACAGCTTTCATTTTAGATAAAGAAGAAATAATCTTCTCTGCCGGGAAAGGCCGGAAAAATCTTAATTTCAATAATCCCGCTTTCACCCCATTTCCCCTAAGCTTATCTACTACTGCCTTGGTAGTTCCACAGGTAGAATTAAGGGCAAGAATGGCTATTTCCGCGTCTTCCATTTGATATTCTTCAATAAATCCGTAGTTCTTATTCGATATTTTTTCAAACTCCGCGGCTATCTCAGGAATCACCCTTATAGCATTTTTTATAGCTTCTGATTGTTGACGTTTATGCTCAAAGTAATAATCCTGCAGGTCCAGAGGGCCATAAGTAACCGGTTTCTCCACATCTAATAAAGGGAAAAGCGCCTTGTAACTGCCGATAAAATCTTTTACTATTCTATCCTCAAATATTCGCACTCCTTCCACAGCGTGGCTGGTGATAAAACCATCCTGGCAAACCATTACCGGAAGAAGAACATCCGGATGTTCGGCAATTCTAACAGCCATAATTATAGATTCATACACTTCCTGGGCATTTTCACAATACATCTGTATCCAGCCTGAATCGCGGGCACCCATAGAATCCGAATGGTCACAATGAATATTAATTGGCGCGGATAAGGCCCGGTTAACCAGCGGCATAACAATAGGGAGACGAGTAGAGGCCGCGATATAAACTATCTCCCACATAAGAGCCAAACCATTAGCTGAAGTAGCAGTCATAGTTCTTGCACCCGCGGCTGCCGCTCCCACACAAGCACTCATCGCGCTATGCTCCGACTCTACGGGAATAAATTCGGTATCTACCAAACCATTGGCTACAAACTGAGAATAAGTCATAACAATTTCTGTCTGCGGTGTTATCGGATAAGCGGCAACCACATCAGGGTTAATCTGCCGCATTGCTTCAGCCGCTGCCTGATCTCCGGTTATGGCTTTTACTACACATTTTTCTGTTTCTAACATATCTTTTCCTGCTTCTAACATATCTTTTTGTGTTTACTCTTTTACCATTTCAATACATTTCTTGGGGCAAACTTTAGCACAAATCCCGCAACCTTTACAGTGCTTATAATCAATCCCAGAAACTTTTCCTTCAGAAACCAGGATAGAAGAATCAGGACAATATATCCAGCAAAAAAGGCAATTGATACATTTATCTTTATCCATTACCGGCTTAAATGAGCGCCAGCTTCCCGTATCATACTTTTCGGCATTTCCTGCTTCGGTAATTAATCCCCCGATAGGTATTTCTTTCCAGCCTTTTTCATCCATCTTCCTGAGTACCTCCTTTAAACTCCTTCCTCTCTCCTAAAAATATTTAATCTCCAAAGAGTTTACCCTAACTGCACTTCCTCAAATGCCTTACGAACACCATCAATATTCCCTTTAGTTTTCTCTTCACCAATCTTTTTAAGAAATTTTTTTCTTATTTTTTTCTCTATATTATCCAGTGATACTATTCCCGCAACTTTTATTAAAGCTCCCAGCATCGGAGTATTAGGCAAAGGCATCCTCAGGGTATCTAAAGCAATTTTGGTAGCGTCAACCGTACATACTTTTCCCTTATGGAAATTAAGCTTCTCTCTTACCTGTTGAGGAGACTGATTAGTATTAAGTAAAAAAAAGCCGTCTTCGGAAAGGCCATCAAGCACATTTACTGAATCTAACAAGGTAGCATCTACGACTACTACAATCTGGGGGTTACTTACCCCGCAATGAAGAGTTATAGGTTTTTCGGATATCCGGGTAAAAGCCTTTATCGGAGCTCCTGCCCGCTCCGGACCGTATTCAGGGAAAGCTTGAATGCATTTACCTTCTTCCAAAGCTGTCTCTGCTAAAAGCTGCGCTGCCGTCTTTGCGCCTTGCCCTCCGCGTCCATGCCAGCGAATTTCTAAAATACTTTTTTCCATCTCAAGGTATTTTTATATCACATTATTTTAAAAAATCAAGTTTTATTTAAGCATTTAACCATGAGAAAAATCCATTTTCCTCAATTATTTTACAAACCAAATCTACAATTCTTTCATCATACTTTGAGCCGGAACCTTTTTTAAGTTCATCTACCGCTTTATCTACTCCCAAGGCTTCCCGGTAAGGACGCCGGTGAGTCATTGATTCTAAAACATCAGTTACGGCAAGAATACGGGCTTCAGTAACAATCTCATCACCTTTTAAACCATTAGGATAACCCGAACCATCCAACCTCTCATGATGCTGATAAACTATCTGAGCTAAAGGGAAAGGCGACTTAACATCTTTTAGAAGTTGATAACAGTTTTCTACGTGAGACTGAACCATTTGATATTCTATCGCGGTAAGATTCCCCGGTTTGGTTAATATATCTATAGGAATAGCAATCTTTCCTATATCATGAAGTTCCGCAGATAGCCGAATCGCCAAAATGCGTTCTTCATCCCACCCTAATTCTTTAGCAATAATCTCTGACAGAGAAGCCACTCTCGAAGCATGACAGGAAGTGTATGGGTCACGCATTTCCAAAGCTTTAGTTAAAGCCTGCAAGGAATCCATAACCATATCTAATCTTTCCTTCTCCAGATGCGCATAAGCAGTAATATCTCTGGTAATTCCCATGGTACCGATAATCTTTCTCTTCCTATCATACATAGGGATTTTAGTGGTACTTACCCGGTTCCAACTTCCATCAGGCAGAAGAGTAGCTTCAATTTTGCCTATGATAGGTTTTCCCGTCCTCAAAACATCATTATCGTTCTCAAACATCTGTTTTGCCTGTTTATAGGGAAAGAAATCAAAGTCTGTTTTACCGATAATCTCCACAGGTTTTAACCCTATCCCTTTAGCGTAAAACTCATTCACCTTTACTATCCTATTTTTATCGTCTTTAAAATAAACCGCGTCAGGGACATTATCCAAAAGGCTTTGCAAAAAATCCCTTTCCAAGGCAAGCTTTTCTTCCATTTCTTTATGAGAAGAAATATCCTGGATAATCCCCTCAATATAGGTATAAGAACTTCTTGATTCCACATAAGAAGCAGTTATGGCAACCCAAAGTTTTTTTCTATCTTTCCTCCTGAAAAAAGCTTCGTACAATTTAACCTTTCCTTTTTGTTTAGCAAGGTTTAAAAACTCTTCTTTCTCTTTTTTATTAACAAAAAATGAAAAGAAATCCTCTTTTTTCAACTCTTTTCTTGTAGTGTAGCCTAATATTTGGGCGAAAGCGTTGTTAAGAATAAAAAATTTCTCCACAGGATAAAGGCTGTATTTAAAAAAACCTACCCCTATATGATCAACCGTGGAAAGATTAAAGTAAAAAATGCCTTTTTTCTTCATATAATTATATACTATAGCTTAATATAACTAAATTATCAACTGAAACATAAAATCTATCCACAATTTTGGCACTAAAATTACAGGAAAACAAAACCTGCTTTGTGTGGAAATAATTGTTTTATACTTGTTGAGTTCACAAATTGTAATTTTATAACTTCCATCCTTATCCAAACTTTTTAAAATAGATAATATTTTTTATGGTATAGGAAAGTATAAAACTTTCCTATACCACTGAAAAATTCTTAAAAGTTGTCGCGAAGCGATTTTCTTGTAAAGAGACCAGGAAATCAGGAGATTTATTTATATATTACTCTTTAAACACGGGGAAATATATAAAAAACATTTTTGCTCTTTTTCTGTCTGTCTTAAAACGACCTATTTCCATTTATTTCAATATATTTCCATCTATTTCTATATATTTTCCGCCTTCGATTGACGCCACCAGGCGGATCTATAGCAGACCATTTTCTCTACTTCTCTACTTTATCGGAAATCTTCCTACCTCCACATCCTTATAATAATGAGCTATTATCTCCTTATATGAATAACCTTTCCCGGCTAAAGCAATCACCCCTTCCTGGCATAAACCTGTTCCATGGCCGAACCCGCCCCCCCAGATAAAAAGCATCGCGGGTTTCCGGTTAACTCTATTATATTTTATCTCTAGTTTAAAAGCGCTACTCTTTAAATTTCCGAAATATTTTCTTATATTTAAATCGCCCTTTATAATCCTCTTATTACCTTTACAATTCATCTGCACTTCTTTTATATGAGCGCAATCACCCTTGGAACGAACAATAATTTTGTCCAACTCCTCTATTGGGAAACCAAAAATTGTTTTAAAATCGTCTCGATCATAAACTCTCTGCCATCTAAAATTACCTCTTTTGCTAAACTTGCATAATCCCGAATCCGGATTCTTAAACCAACTTTCTTCTTCCCAAGGAGTAGAATTAAAGCTTGATATTTGTTCGCAATCAAGCCGGTTAGAAAATAAATACGGTCTATGGGCAAAGGCATCTCCTCTCAAGCACCCTCCGCAATTAGCATGATAAAAAGCTTCGACGGGCTTGCCGTTATATAAAATAACTTCGCCCCGCGTAGCATCTACCGCCTTTTTAATCGAAAGGGTTTCCACAGTAAGTCCTCTATAAACCTGACAATGAGTAGTATTACAAAAATCAAAGCCTTCCTTGCTGTGCCTGCCTAAATTTTTAACGGCAATTGTTCGTGCCGCTACAGCCTGGGTCTTTAAGGCTTCGAAAGGCGAGGAAGGAAAAATTTCAGCGGCAATTACACCGTAAAGATACTCTTCTAAATCAACTATATTTATTAAATCAATCGAGTCATCTCTTTCTACAATTTCAAAGTTTCCTCTATAAAGGCTATCAATCCTTTTCTGCCAGAAGTCCCCTTTACCGGAGGTTACTTCCAGGATATAAAAAGGTTTATTGTCTATGCTTATTTTTACAGGAAAGTTGAATCTGCCGATTTCCTTTTTTGTTTTGTAAGCATATAAACACATTCTATGCTTCTTATAATAAAAGGTATAAAAAGTATCTTTGGCTCCTTTAAAGGAATTATCGCCTGAAGAAATTTTAAAGTCCCCACCGCATTTAAAAGTAAACTCTCTACCGCTTTTTATAATCCTCACCCGCAGAAGAGGAAAGTCCGTTCTTAATTTCTTATAAGCGCTTAACTTTTTAGCCCTTCTGTTTTTCTCGATAGCCGAGCTCTTGCGCAAGAAATAATCTTTTCCCAACCCGCTCTTTGCTAGAAGGAAAATTTTTTTTATCTGTTCATTCCCGGGGTAAAAACTAATCGCTTTGAAAAGGGAATTATACGCAGGTTCATATTCTTCATTTTTTAGATGACTCCTGCCTAAGTAATAATAAGCCAGCCTTGTACTAGGAGCAATCTCAAGGGTTTTTTTAAAATAATACGCTGATTCTTTATAATTCTTTTGTTTATAAAATATCTTCGCCAACCGGTAAGAAGCTACGCTTATCTTTTTCAACTTTAAAACCTCTGAGTAATGTTTTTTTGCTAAAAGAAAACTGCCCGAATCCTCATAAATTAACCCCAAATAAAGATGAACTCTCCAATCCCTGATATCCTTAACTTCATTCTTTTTAAAGATTTTGAAAGCTTGCTTATCCCTGCCCTTAAGATAATACAATTGTCCTAATAAGATTAGGACCTCTTTTCTTAATTCTTTATCTTTAATCCTGGGGATAGACTCCCTAAACAATTCTATACTTCGGTCATAATCCAATAATTCTTTATATAAACAGGCTAGTTCTAAATAAACGATATCTTTTTGCGGCTCTTCATTTACAAGCTCTTCATAGAGTTTCTCTGCCTCTTCATATTCCCCTTTTTTATATAAAAATAATGCCTGTTGATGCGTGGCAGCTAAACAGAATAAAGATGGGAGGAAAAGAAACAAAATAAATACCCGAAAAAATTTTATTCGGCAATTGCTTCCGGGAAAAATTGTTTTGTAAGAATCTGTATTTACAGACATAAAGGAAAAAAATTTAAAGGCATTTTATTTTGTCGAATTGCTCCGGAAAATTTTTTTCTTGACCTACCCACCTTTAAAAAGTATATTACTTTTATGAATTATATGACCGATGCGATAAATGAAGTTTTAAATGATATGTTTTCAAAAAGAACTGACATATGCAAATGCGATAAATGTAGATCCTATATAATAAACCGTGTTGCAAAGCATTTATGTTCTATATATACACCGGGGGAACAAGATAAATCTAATGTAAGAGTTCAAGGAGTAGATAATCAACTAAAGGCTGACGCAGCAATAAAGATCAACGAGATAATCGATGAAATGAAGAATGCTCCTTTGCATAAAAATACCTCTACTTCCGAACCCTCTCCCCCATAGATAAACACCTCTATAAACCGATTAGAGAATTTATTTTTCGCAATTCGTTTAAATCGCGCTTAATATAGTCTTAATTACCTCTAGCTTGTTAAGGGTAAAAAAATGCAAACGTTTAGCTCCGTTTTTTATAAGATCCCGGCATTGTTTTATAGTAAAATCAATGCCGGCTTTTTCCATTTCCGACGGCCGGCCGGCAAAACGCGACATTGTTTCTTCAATCTTTTTAGGAATCGTTGTCCGGCAAATAGACGAAAACTGTTTAACTTTAGCCACATCAGTCAAAGGCAAAATCCCCGGCAAAACCGGGAGAGAAATCCTTTTCTTTTCCATTCTATCCAATAAAGCGTAATAATAGCTGTTATCAAAAAACATCTGGGTTACGGCGAAATCAGCACCGGCATCAATTTTTTCTTTCGCGTATTCAATGTCCTGCTCAAGAGAAGAAGTTTCTATATGTCCTTCAGGGTATACCGCGATACCTATACAAAAATGGTTATATTTTTTAATGAATTTCACCAAATCCCGGGCATAAGAAAAATCCCGGCCGGCGGGATTAAAGTTTCCGGCCTCCTCTCCTTGCGGCGGGTCGCCGCGCAAAGCCATAATGTTTTCAATCCCTTTTTCCTTATATTCATCTAAAATGTTTTTTATCGAACCGGCCCGCGCTCCTATAGAAGTAAGATGCGGCATAACTACTAATTCTTCTTCGTTCAGAAGCATGGATACCGCGTTTTTAGTTTTATCTTGTGTTCCGCCAGTCGCGCCGTAAGTCATAGATACATATAACGGTTTATATTCTTTCAAAGCTTTAACCTTAGCTTCGAGTGATTTCCTTCCAGTCTCGGTTTTGGGAGGAAAAAATTCAAAACATACTCCCCGGTCATATTGTTTAAGAATTTCGCTTATCTTCATCCT
>JAGLUN010000014.1 GCA_023134705.1 Candidatus Omnitrophota bacterium
TACCCCGACCTTTCCAAATTTTCCACGGGAAAATTTGGAGTCGACCCTGCGGGCAAATAATGCTAACTGCATTATTTGGGTTAACTGCCTATTTCTGCTGCCACTAAATCTCCGACTTCAGTTGTGGAGTATCCCATTTTTCCCGCGGCCAGAGTTTTTAATTTATCTTTTACCACTTTTTTCACAGCATTCTCAACAGCAAAAGCGGCCTCTGTTTCTCCTAAAGAATCAAGCAGCATACCAAGGGCACAGATAGCAGCCAAAGGATTAATCACATTTTTACCTGTATATTTAGGAGCACTGCCTCCGATGGGTTCAAACATACTTACACCTTGGGGATTAAGATTGCCGCCGGCGGCTATTCCCATTCCGCCCTGGATTATCGCTCCTAAATCGGTAATTATGTCGCCGAACATATTATCGGTAACAATAACATCAAACCACTCCGGGCTTTTTACCATCCACATGCAGGTAGCATCAACATGAGCGTAATCTGCCTGGATTTCAGGATAATCTTTGGCTACCTTATAAAAAGTCCGTTCCCACAAATCAAAAGCAAAAGTCAATACGTTAGTTTTACCGCAAAGGGTAAGCTTTTTCTTTTTATTCCTTTTTTTAGCATACTCAAAGGCGAACCGCACACAACGCTCTACGCCTTTATAAGTATTTATGCTCTCCTGAATCGCCACCTCAGATTGAGTATTCTTTCTCGAAAAACCTCCAGCACCGCAATACAACCCTTCGGTATTCTCACGGACTACCACAAAATCAACAGCTTCTTCAGTTTTATCTTTCAAAGGGCAAAATCTTCTATCGTAAAGGATTACCGGTCTTAAATTGATGTACTGATCGAGCTCAAACCTTAATTTTAAAAGAATCCCTTTTTCTAAAATCCCCGGCTTTACCCGGGGATCACCTATTGCTCCTAAATAAATGGCATCCTGGGATTTTAATTCTTTAATGACCGATTCAGGCAGAACTTCTTTGGTTTGCAAAAAACGCTCGCCTCCCAAATCGTAATAGGTTTCTTCATACTTAAAGTTGAATTTCCCGGCTGCTTTTTCCAGGACTTTTACCCCTTCTCTTATTACCTCCGGACCTGTTCCATCTCCGGGGATAACCGCTATTTTATAAGTTCTATCCGGCATTTTTATCCTCCTTCTCTGCCAAGGACTATTTTATCCTTATTCACACAAATAAAAGGACTTTTAAGAATTCTCTTCCCTTGCCGGGTAAATACTTCAACCTCGGTTAGAGGAAAAAACTGCACCTCAAGGGCATTTAAAAAATCCTTCAATCTAAACCCTTCTTCCACGTGCAAATAACCTTTTAACACCTCTTCGTCCGTAAAAAGCTCTACTTTTTCCTTTCTTATATGCTTATCCTCCATCCTTGCCTCCTGTTAACAACTTGTACCTATAATATCGACCATAAACTAATAACCCTTCCTAACCCTCCAACTAACGCATCTTAACCCAAATAATGCGGTTAGCATTATTTGCCCGTATACCCTGACGGGCAGGCTTCGCACTCCCCTGACGGGGAGGCTTCGCACGGGCCGACCCCAAATTTTCCTATGGAAAATTTGGCTTGTGCCCGTAAGGGTATTAGGGTAAAAGGTCGGGGTAACCGGAGAAAATGCCACGTACTTTTTTGTACAATCGCCTTTTGTCCTAATCCTTTATCTTGCCGAAGGTTATAAGCGTTACTCTTTTGCAAAGGCATTTTCCCGGTTAACTTCTAGGAGTTTATCCCAAGTACCCTCATACTCTTAAAAGGCTAAATTAAGTTTTGCTTTCGTTTAACTTTACCCAGTTAATTAATCCATTACTATTTATAATCTCCTGCATGAAAAGGGGAAATTTCTCGCAAAAACATTTCTCTTTCTTAGTCAAATTAAGAATTTCTCCTTTTCTTAAATCTACTTTTAACAAATCCTGATTGTTAATCTTTTCTGTATCTTTGAAAGTTAAAATAGGAAGACCTATATTTATAGAATTACGATAAAAAATCCTGGCAAAGCTTTTAGCGACAACCAAAGAAATACCGCATCCCTTAATCGCTAAGGGCGCATGTTCCCGGGAAGAACCGCAGCCAAAATTTTTGCCGGCAACGATTATATCTCCTTTTTTAATTTTTTTAACAAATAAAGGGTCAATATTCTCCATACAACAGGAACCTAAAAATTTTGAGTCCTGAGAATCTAAATACTTGGCCGCGATAATATCATCGGTATTAATATCATCCCCGAATTTATAAACCTTGCCTTTAATAACCATAATTATTTATTCTCTCTTTTCTGTCCTCTGACATCTGTCTACTTCCGTTTCTTTATCTAGCATCTAGTATCCAACATCGAGCATCTATAGTTCAATTCTCCTTTTCGTCCCTCGTCCTTCGTCTCTCGTCCCTCGTCTTTCGTCCCTCGTTTCCTTCTGTCGTCTATCCCTCATACCACTTCCTCAGGATGGGCAATCCTTCCCTTTATCGCTGAAGCCGCGGCTACCGCGGCATTCGCCAGGTAAACAAAACTTTCCGGATGTCCCATTCTACCCACAAAATTTCTGTTTGTAGTAGCTATAGCAACTTCCCCTTTATCTAAAATCCCCGCATGCCCTCCCAAACAAGGACCGCAGGTAGGAGGGCAAAGTACACACCCTGCTTCCAAAAATGTTTTAAGTAAACCTTCTTTTTCCGCCTGTTTATAAATATCCGGCGTTGCCGGGCTAACAATCGCTCTTAAACTCTTTCTAATCTTTTTCTTCCGTAATAGCTTTGCGGCTACTCTTAAATCGGAAATTCTTCCATTAGTACAGGAACCGATAAAAACCTGATTAAGTTTAACACCTTTTAAAGCACTCACAGATTTCACATTACTGGGCAAATGCGGACAGGCAACCTGGGGTTCCATCTTATTTACATCAATCTCTATTACATCTTCATATTTTGCGTCCTTATCACTCTTTAAATCCTGCTTTTTCCTCTGACCTGAAACCTGTGACCTGTGACTTTTTAAATATTCAAACGTCTTATCATCCGGCTCAATGATCCCCGTTTTTGCGCCGGCTTCTACTGCCATATTAGTCATAGTCAACCTATCTTCCATGCTTATCTTATTTATTACCGGTCCGGCAAACTCCATCACTTTATATAAAGCTCCATCCACGCCGATTCTTCCTATAGTAGAAAGTATTAAGTCTTTACCGAAAACCCATTTGTTTAACTTTCCTTTATAGATAAATCTAACTGTCTTGGGAACTTTCAACCATACCCGGCCCTCCTTTAAAGCTACCGCTAAATCCGTAGAGCCTACCCCAAAAGAAGCACATCCCATAGCACCGAAAGTGCAGGTATGGGAATCTGCTCCCACCACCAAATTTCCCGGCCGGATGAATCCTCTTTCTAATAAAAAAACGTGTTCAACTCCGCAATTGTTTATGTCAAAGAAATTTTGGATTCCAAACTTTTTCGAAAACTCCTTTAAAAATTTCACGTTGTTAGCAGCATTTAGATCTCTTGCGGGCAGGAAATGGTCACAAATAAATCCGATTCTTCGCGGGTTGAACACAGAATTAAAACCAGCCTGTTTAAATGTTTTTACTGCTAAAGGCGCGGTAATGTCATTCCCAAAACAGAAATCTACTTTAGCATAGATAAAATCTTCTAACTTCCCGGATAAAGAATGCTTAAGAAGAACTTTTTCAGTTAAAGTCAATCCCATAAGAATAAAAATTATTAATACAACTAATTTTATTTGTCCGGAAAGGAACTTCCCTAAGGAAAAGTCCTGAATACACCAACTTCGTTGGTGCGTGAAGTTTTCTTGTTATTTGAATCCTTTCACTAAAAGACTGGCATTATGCCCGCCAAATCCTAAAGAGTTAGACAAAGCCACATTAAAATCAAACTCTCTTTTCTTATTAGGGGTATAATCTAAATCGCATTCGGGATCGGGATTTTCATAGTTTATGGTAGGAGGGACCAATTTCGCGTTTAAGGCTAAACAGGTAGCGATAAATTCTATTGCTCCTGCTGCTCCCAAAGTATGGCCTGTCATAGATTTGGTAGAACTTACTACAAGCGATTTCGAATGTTCTCCAAAAGTTTTCTTTATCGCTTTTGTTTCCATTTTATCGTTCAGAGAGGTAGAAGTACCATGGGCATTTATATAAATAGGTTCATCCAGAGGTACTTTAGCCTCTTCTAAAACATCCTGCATTGCTTTAGCTGCGGCCCTTCCTTCAGGATCAGGGGCAGTAATATGATAAGCATCACAAGTACTTCCATAACCGCATAGTTCGGCATAAATAGCAGCTTTTCGCTTCAAAGCGAAATTTGCTTCCTCTAAAACAACGATACCCGCTCCTTCGGCTATTATAAAACCATCTCTATCCCGGTCAAAAGGCCTGCTTGCTTTTGCAGGCTCATTATTCCTTGTAGAAAGAGCTTTCAACGAACAAAAGCCACCTACCCCTAAAGGGGTAATACAACTCTCTGCTCCTCCACAAACCACCACATCCGCTTTATTCTGCTGGATGTTTCTATAAGCTTCGCCAATAGCGTAAGCTCCTGAAGCACAAGCAGTTACTGTACAGAAATTCATTCCTTTAAGCTTGAAACGTATGGCCACGGAACCTGCTGCTTCATTGGTGATCAACATCGGGATAAGAAAGGGGGAAAGTTTTCTCGGGCCTTTCTCCAAAAAAACCTTGTGTTCTTTCTCTATAGTTTCCAAACTGCCTATGCCTGAACCAATCACAACTCCCACTCTATAAGGATCGAAAGAAGAAAGATCCAATTTACTATCCTTCAAAGCTTCTGAACTTGCAGCGATAGAAAATTGGACAAAACGAGAGGTTCTGCGTATTTCGCGGGAAGAAAAATAATCTAACGGCTCAAAATCTTTTACTTCTCCGGCAATCTGGGACTTAAATCCTGAACAATCAAATTGGGTTATCTTTGATATCCCGTTCCTGCCAGAGATCAAACTTTCCCAAAACCGCTCCTTACCTACCCCTATGGGAGAAACAACCCCACAACCTGTAACCACAACACGTCTTGAATTCATTACAATAAAAGGAGTTGTTATTATTTTTCTTTCACTTTGACGTCAATATACTTAACAGCTTCGCCTACAGTAGCCATTTTATCCGCATCTTCATCCGGGATCTCTATTCCGAACTCTTCCTCTAAAGCCATCACTACCTCTACCGTATCCAAAGAATCAGCCCCTAGATCATCGACAAAGGAACTCTCCGGTTTAATTTCTTCTTTTTTAACCCCTAATTGCTCAGCGATTATATTTTTGACTCTTTCATCTACGCTAGCCATTATCCAACCTCCTTTCTAATTACTTTCTTCGAGAATACTTCTTTATCTCCCTTGTTTGCGGCAAATAAACCCGCTAAAAAATATTTCAACTCATCCCCCCATCTACTACCAGAATCTGACCGGTAATATAATCGGCATTAGGCGAAGCTAAAAATAACACAGCGTTTGCCACATCTTCAGCCCCGCCAAATCTTCTCAGAGGAATCCTCCGCAACATGTCTTCTTTTATTTTATCATCAAGACGACCAGTCATGGCTGTTTTTATATAACCCGGAGCTACACAATTTATACAAATATTTCGTGCACCCAATTCTTTGGATAAAGATTTTGTAAAACCGATCAATCCGGCTTTAGAAGCAGCATAATTAGCCTGGCCGGCATTCCCCATAAGACCAATAATAGAAGAAATATTGATAATCCGGCCATAGCGCTGTTTTACCATAAACTTAACTACGGCTTTAGCACAATTAAAACTGCCCTTTAAATTCACGTCTATAACCTTATCCCAATCATTCTCTGAAAGCCTTAGGAGCAAATTATCTCTGGTTATCCCCGCATTGTTAATTAATATATCAACTTTGCCTGCCTTGTCAATAACTTTGTTAACATTATTTTCCACTTCCTTCAAATTGGTCACATCCAGGCAAAAACTAAATACCTGAGAATAAGATGAAAGCTCTTTTTCCGTTTCTAAAAGCACTTCTTTATTAAAATCAAACAAGACTATTTTAGCTTTGCTTTTAGCGAATTTCACGGCTATTTCTTTCCCAATACCCTGAGCAGCTCCGGTAACAATAACCACTCTCCCTTCAAAATCCATCTTGCCCCCCTTTATTTGGTATTGTCAAACATTAACCACAGAGATCACAGAGAAATCATTAATTATCAATGAAACTCCAATAACTTCAATTCTCTTTCCCTCTGTAAACTTTGTGGTTCCATGTTTTTCTCCTGTTTTTCTATACTGCAATTCGACAACTTGCTAAATTATCAACTCGGTAAATAAAGTCACGAGTAACGAAAATCGAGCATCTATTATCAAGGATCGAATATGTTTAAAATTTATATATTAATTATATCTAAATCTTCAGCCTTCTCTATATTCATCACTTCAACCCGGCGGTCTATCTTCCGCATCAATCCCTTTAAAACTTTAGAAGGGCCTACTTCTAAAAAATTGATTACCCCTTTTTTTACCATGAGTTCCACGCAATTTTTCCAAAGCACAGGATAAACCAATTGATTTGTAAGATTATTCTTTATACTTTCAGGGTCATCATGGGGCTCTGCCGTAAAATTACTCACAATGGGAACTTTTGCTTTCCGGAAATTCAGGCTATCAACTATTTTTTTTAAATGTTCTCTTGCCGGCTCCATAAAAGGGGAATGGAATCCTCCGCTTACCTGTAATTCCACGACTTTCGCCCCTAACTCTTCAAGTTTTTTTCTTACCTCTTGCCTCTTATCTTTAGCTAAAGAAATAACTACCTGATTGGGAGAATTTATATTGGCGATATAAAACCCGGAATTTTGTTTTTCCTGAAGGAGCTCTTTAGTTAAACCAATAACCGCAAACATCGAAGAAATGTTCTTTTTAGAGGCTTCCTCCATTGCTAAACCTCTTTCCTTAACCAGGGAAACTACTTCTTCTAAAGTCAAAACCTCACTGGCATAGAGACAGCTGTATTCTCCTAAGCTTAAACCCGAAAAATACTTAATATCATCAAGACTACACTTATTTTTGAAAACTTCAAAACCTGCCAGACTTACCGCTAAAATTGTCAATTGCTGGATAGCTGTCTTTTTAAGCTCTTCTTCCGGCCCGGAAAAACAAATTTGTGATATTTTAAGGCCGGAAATGTCATCTATCGAAGAAAAAATATTCTTTGCCCGGGAAAAGCCATCATAGAAACTTCTCCCCATCCCTACATATTGAGCCCCTTGACCGGGAAAAATTACCGCCCTCATATCCACTTTATTACACAACTGCCCCAAACCAGGCCTCCACCAAAAGCATCTAAAACTATAATATCATCTTTCTTTATCTTTTTTTCCTCCCAAGCCTCACATAAAGCAATGGCGCTGGAAGCACTGGACATATTTCCGTAGCGGTCAATATTTATATAGGTCTTCCCTTCCAATTCCAATCTTTTGGCTACGGCATTTATAATCCTAATATTTGCCTGATGAGGAATCAGTAATTTCACACTTTTTGAGGTTAACTTCGCCATTCTTAAAGATTTTTTAGCGGCTTCAACCATTATCCGCACAGCAATACGAAAAAGTTCATTTCCTCTCATTTTAATATAATTAAGCCGCTCCTCTACCACCCGGGCAGAAACAGGATTACGTGAACCTCCGCCGGGAAGAATTAAAAGGTCAGCCTCTGAACCGTCAGCGCCTAAATAGGAACTTAAAATCCCGTCTTTTCCCGTAGGAACCAAGACTGCCGCTCCCGCACCGTCACCAAATAAAACACAGGTAGAACGATCCTCCCAATCAGTAATAGAGGTAAGCACCTCTCCTCCCACAATTAAAGCGTTTTTATAAAAACCGGTTTTTAAAAACTGCCAGGCACAAGTTAAAGCATAAACAAACCCCGCGCAAGCTGCTGAGACATCAAAACAACAAGCTTTCTTAGCTTTTAAATAGTCCTGCAGATAGCAGGCGGTAGAAGGGAATTGGGTATCGGGAGTAATAGTAGCTACGATAATCAAGTCCAGATCTTTAGGTTTTATCCCCGCTCTCTTTAAGGCAATCAACGAAGCCTCTTTCGCTAATACGGAAACAGGCGTATTATTCTCTACTATATGCCTTGATTTTATTCCTGTGCGGGTAGTAATCCACTCATCAGTCGTATCCACTCTTTTTTCCAGATCAAGATTGGTAAGAATTTTAGGGGGCAAGTATTTCCCTAATCCTACTATCTTGGCAGATTTCATTTATCCTCCTTTTTATTTTGATATTTAAATCTCTACTCAACTCCTGGATAGCCACTTTTATGGCATTCTTTATAGCATAAGATTTAGAACGGCCGTGCCCAATAATTATCACCCCATCCACTCCCAAAAGAGGTGCTCCTCCATATTCAGCGTAATCGGTAATCTTTCTAATCCTTTTAAGAGCTTTTTTAAGAAAAAACAGGCCTAAACTTCCCAAAAAATCACCTTTTACATTCTCCAGCAGGAACTTACCCATGGCTTCAGAAAGGCCTTCAGAAACTTTTAAAGCGACATTCCCCACATATCCATCACAAATGATACAATCGCACTTGCCTAAAAAAATGTCTTTTGCTTCTGAATTGCCGGTAAAATTTAAGGAAGAATTAGAAAAAAGCTGGTAAGTATCTTTTACGAAATCAGGGCCTTTAGAAGATTCTTCTCCTATATTAAGAAGCCCTACCGCAGGATTACTTTTGTTCAACACAAGCGAATAATATTCAGAAGCCATTATCCCGTACTGAAAAAGATGAAGAGGCTTAGGATCAATATTCGCGCCTACATCAATAAGCAAACAAATTCCTTTTAAAGTAGGGAGAAGAACCCCAATACCCGGTCTTTCAACCCCCTCAATCAAACCGATACCCAAAGTAGCCGCGCAGACAACCGCTCCGGTATTCCCGCAGGAAACAAAAGCATCTATCTCCCGCTCTTTCAAAAGATTCCTACCTATAACTATGGAAGACTCCTTTTTCCTCCGCACAGAATAAGCAGGCGGTTCCGCCATACCTATCTTTTCTTTAGCTTCGATAAAGGTAAAATTCCTCAGGTCTATATTTTCTTTCTTAGCCGCTTTTTCTAGATCTTCCTTAAGGCCGATTAAAACAACGGCAGCACCAAATTCTTTTCTTGCCAACTCTGCTCCTTTAAGAGGTTCGAAAGGAGCGAAATCACCTCCGGAAATATCTAAACCTATTCTATAACTCATCTCTTCTTTTTCTTTTCCTTCTTCTTCACAACAATTATCTGTTTACCCCGGTAGTACCCGCAAAAAGGACATACCATATGCGCCGGTTTCATTTTTTTACACTCGCTACAGACTACCAAAGAAGGAATGTTCAGCTTCTGATGTGTCTGTTTCTTCTTTGTCCGTGAATGAGAATGCTTACGTTTGGGATGTGCCATAAAAACCTCCTGGCTTACTCGTTACTTTATTTCGAATTAGTCTTTGTCTTTACTTTATTCCCGCATTTGCATTCTTCAAAATTCAAATTAACCCCGCAGCCGGAGCATATCCCTTTACACTCCGAATTACACAACACTTTCATCGGGAAATTCAAAAGGATCTCTTCTCTTATATCATTATCCATATCCAGATAGTCTTCTAAAGCGGAAATATTGTAATGGAAATCAAAATTATGAATAATCTGTTGTTTAATTTCTTCTAAACAACGGGAACAAGTTATTATTTGGCTTAAGACCACTTTAGTTTTTACAAGGATTTCCTTGTTTACTTTTAAAAAATTACAGTTAAGATGGATTTTATCTACGAATTTTACATCCCGGCTGTCTATCTCCCAGATCGAAGCAGGAATATCTTCCTCGATCCCTAATCCTTTATCATCGATATTATCTATGGCTACTCTCATATACCTTTTTTCTGAGCAGTTTTAAAGAATAAGAGGGAAGAAATTCTTTTAAATCCGCGCCTAAAAAGGCCGCTTCTTTAATCAACTTCGCAGATACGTAAGAGTAGCGCGGATCAGGCATCAAAAACATAGTCTCTATTTTGGAAGCAAGCTTACGGTTAGTCAAAGCCATTTGGAATTCATACTCAAAATCAGAAATCATCCTTAACCCTCTCAAAAGTACTCTTATCCTCTTTTTTCGGGCGAACTCTACTATTAACCCCTCAAATCCTTCCAGTTTTACATTTTTAAACGGTTTTATTACCTTACTAACTATATCTAACCTTTCCTGATAGGAAAAAAACGTATTTTTGGGGGAATTCTTGGCTATGGCTACAATAACTTCTTCGAAAATCGAACTAGCCCGCTTTATAAGATCTAAATGGCCTAAGGTTATGGGGTCAAATGTGCCCGGATAAAGTACTTTCTTCATTATTTCGATAAATTAAAACACGTGTTTGCCCGTAATTTCTGAAGAAAATCCGCGAAAAATTTTTATAGCTGTTTTCTAAACTATCTTTGTAATAACAGGTTATTACTATCAATCCACGAGGGCTTAATATATCATATTCGTTTAAGGCTTGCAAGGTTTTTCTGGCAAGACCTTTGTAATAAGGGGGGTCTAAAAAGACAATGTCGAATACTATATTCTTTAAAAAGAAATCCTTTATCGCTTTAAAAACATCCTTTAAGATTACATCCCCTTTAGGCAGCAATTTTAAGGAAGAAAGGTTTTTATGGATAGTTTTGACCGAAGCCCGGCTAATATCCACGAATACAGCTTTTTCCGCTTCCAGGGAAAGTGCCTCTATGCCTAAGGAACCGGAACCACCGAATAAATCAAGAACAGTCTTATCCTCTATTTCATCCTTTATCACATCAAAAAGCGATTTTTTCACTCTCAACGATACTGCTCTTATATTAGGCGGAACACTTAAAGGACGGTTTTTAAAAATACCTTTTATTACTTTCATTATTTATTCCGTAAGAGCGGCCATAAATATCTTCTTATGCTTTTATTCTGCGGTTTCTCCAGATTAGGATCAACTTTGATAACCTCGTAAGCCGCTCTCCGCGCCTGGGTTAAAATGTCTAAATCACTCAAAGGGTTAGCTATTTTCATCTCAGGGAATCCCCACTGAAAATGTCCGAAGAAATCTCCCGGCCCTCTTAATTTCAGGTCTTCTTCAGAAATTTTGAAACCATCGTTTATTTTTGCTATAGCTCTTAATCTCTCCCCGGCATTATCGCTCAAATCCTCAGGAGCGATAAGAATGAAATTTGGCTCGAATTTTGAACGGCGAATTCGTCCTCTGAGCTGATGAAGCTGAGCTAAACCAAACCTCTCGGGATTCTCCACTACCATTGTAGTAACATTTTCAATATCCACTCCTACTTCAATCACGGTCGTAGAGACAAGCAGGTTTATCTTGTTCCTTCTGAAATCATCCACCACTTTTTGTTTTTCCTCTTTCTTCAAACGCCCATGAAACATCTCTACTGAGAACTCCTTAAATACTTCTTTAAGCTTAAAGTACATTTCTTCCAGCGAATGCAAATCCTGATTTTTTGACTCCTCTATTACCGGATAAACAATATACGCCTGTCTACCCTCTCTCAATTTATTTCTGACAAATTCATAAACCCAGGCTCTTTTCTTTTCTCCCGCCAAAATAGTTTTAGGCTCCTTTCTCTGAGGAGGTAATTCTCTTATTACCGAGAGGTCTAAATCTCCGTAAATAGAAAGAGCTAAACTACGGGGAATAGGGGTAGCACTCATAACCAGGCAATCAGGGTTTATACCCTTTTGAGGCAAAAGAGCACGCTGCGCTACTCCGAATTTATGCTGTTCATCTATCACCACCAGTCCCAGATGTTTAAACTCCACGTCCTCTTCAAGCAGAGAATGAGTCCCCACAATAATATCTATCTTCCCTTTCTTTAAACCCTCAATAATCCTAAGTCTATTCCCTTTAGAAATATTAGAAACCAGAATATCTATTTTAAATTCGAAGTCCTTTAAAATATTCACTAAAGTCTGATAATGCTGATAAGCTAAAATTTCCGTGGGAACCATAAAAGAAACCTGGAAATTACTCTTAGCACAGGCTCCTATAGCCAGAATTGCTACCGCGGTTTTACCCGAGCCCACGTCACCCTGGAGAAGACAATGCATAGGATGCGGCTTAGTCATATTTCTTAAAATCCGGGAAGCGGATTCTTCCTGAGAACGAGTGAAAGCAAAATTGAATTTCTCTTTAATCTCTTGGATAAATGAAGTCTCTATCTTAAACTCAATCCCTGTAGTTAAAACCCGTTTTGCCTTACGTAAATAAACCATAATCTGAGAAAAAAATAATTCCTCAAAAATAAGCCTTTTCCGGGCTAAATCGGCATCTTCAAAAGTAGAGGGGAAATGAATATTTTTTAAGCTGCGGGTTATATTCGGAAACCCCTTTTCCTGTCTTATATAAAAAGGGAGAACATCTTCCATCTTAGAAGCATAGCGTTCCAGGGTCTCAAAAATTATTTTTCTTATCCTTTTTTGAGTAAGCCCTTCGGTCAAACGGTAAAATCCCGTAATCCTGCCGAAATTAAGAGAATTTACCATTTCTTCCCCGTTAATGATCTCATATTCAGGAGCGTTAAATTGAATTTTACCTTTATAACGAACGGGTTTCCCGAAAATAAGAAGAGTATCCCCGGCCTTTATGTATTCTCTAAGATAAGGCTGGTTAAACCAGACAGATTCGATAGAGCCGCTTCCGTCTGACAGAATTGCTTCGAAAAGATTTTTTCGTTTAAAAAAAGTACGCCGTGTAGCCCTTAGATTTACCGCGGCAATCTTTGCCCGGATAAGAGAAGGATGCCCCTCTTTTAATTTACTGATAGGAATTATTTCCCGCCTGTCCTGGTATCGCACAGGAAAATAATAAAATAGACCTTTTAAACTATAAACTTTTAAGCGCCTAAGAAGCCCCTCTATCTTAGGGCCAACGCCTTTTAAATAACGCAGGCTGTCTATCAGGCCAAAATTATCGGGACAATATCCGGGAGTAGAAAGAGAAACCTTTGCTTTCATTTTATGATAAGAAAATTATTTCCGAAAATTTCAGTCATAATTCATTTAGCCGCAGAGAACCTAACTTATTTTTAACCGCTGATTGAGCTGATTAATGCGGATTATTTTTTAACCTCACTTCTTTTTTTTGACAGGATTAACTGGATTAACAAGATAAAATTCATAATATGATCAAAAATATTTTTAACATTATCTTTAACCACAAATAACACAAATCTCCACGAATATTTATTTTATTATTCTTTCATACCCAAGTTTGGGATAACTGCCGAAATTTACTAAAATTCCTAATCATTTACCCCGTTAGATGGTTCAATTGTATTATCTAACAGGGTTCATCTGTGTTCATCTGTGTTCATCTGTGGTTTTATATTCCATTTTTTCTTAACCACAGATTAACACAGGTACAAGTACACACAGCTTTAAACTACTAATCTTTCAGACTACAGCTTCAGTTTGGCAAAATTTATAATTTAATCAACTCTTAAACCAAAATTTTAAAAATAATTCAATAATCGCGCATGATGAATATTGTCTATATTTTCTACTGCTTTTAGTTCGAGCATTACTGCTGTGTTCACCCTGTTAGATGGTTCAATTGTATTATCTAACAGGGTTCATCTGTGTTTATCTGTGGTTCTTTTTCTATCGGCATTCATCGGTGTATTCGGCGGTTGAGCACCTTATTAAGTATCCAGCGAAATCCGTCCTTTGGCGGGCTAATTTATTTTTGAATCCTGTTTATCCTGTAAATCCTGTCAAAAAATATCTAAACTGTTTTTTCTCTTGTTTCCTGCCTTCGTTTTTTTCTATTTATTTGTTTTCTAAAAATCTTAATCCGTATAATCCGCTGAATCCGCGGTTAAATATTTTTTCCGTTTTCCTTTTCCATATCCCTTTCCCCAAACCAACTACCAACTACAAACAACAAACAACAAACTACAATCTCCTTTATCCTTTGTTTTCATTTCATCCACGTTTCTTGAGATACTCTGTAATTATCTGCCGGTGGTCAAAAGCAATTTTCTCCGGCAAAGAATCCGCTTTAAACACAGCGGCATTTTGGGCGTCGGAAGCGGCAATTAATTCTCCCTCGCCTGTGCCGGTAAATACCACAGAAACGGTATGAAAACGGGGATCTCTATGGGGCTTCGAATAAACTTTATACTGTTTAACCCCGATAAAATCCAGATTAGTCTCTTCCTTAACTTCCCTTACTACAGCATCTTCCACACTTTCTCCGTAATCAACAAACCCTCCAGGCAGAGCCCATCCAAGGGGAGGATTACTTCTTTCTATCATAACAATACCCCCTTGATATTCAATGATGCCGTCAACAGTAAGATAAGGCCCCAAACTCATTTTTTTATCCATATACTCCAAATACCCTGAAACATTTTTCTCAAATATTTCGTAAGCTTCCCGGCTGTAAAGGGTAAAAACAATTTTCTCTAAAGAGGGAGATTCAAACTCTCTTAAATAATGATGAACCTCCTGGGCCATTATTTTAGCGCAGTCTTTATAAGAAAAACCTCCCACGCCGCAGCCTAAAGCGCAAAGCGAAATAGACTTTATCCCTTGTCTCTGGGCTAAAACCAAAGTATTATAAGCGGCTTTTCTTATAATTTCTTCGTTAGTCTTAAAATCCAATTTCATTGTCGCGGCATGAATAACATAACGGCTCTTCAACGAACCCGCGCCGGTTATAACCGCCTCACCGACATTAACCGGCCCCTGCTTAACAGCTTCTTCCTGAATAACCTCACCGCCCTTCTTTTTAATAGCTCCGGCTACACCCCCTCCCATCTGAAACCGGTTATTAGCCGCATTAACAATGGCTTCTGTATCAGCTTCGGTAATATCGCCTTTTGTTATCACTATCTCAACGCCTTTTAATTTCATCGTACCCCCTTTTATCTATTATGGGTATTGTCAAAAACTAACCACAGAGAACACAGAGATTGTTTAAAATTAAAGGGTTATAAAAAAATATTTTTCCTCCCCCTCTGTGTTTATCGGTGTTCATCGGTGGTTATATATTCCTCTTTTTTTTAACCACAGATTAACACAGATACAAAGTATACACAGCTTTTTAGCCAACATAATCCGCCTAATAAGGAAATTCTTTTTGAGTACACAGAGAATTTTTCTTTTTATTTATTCCCTCTGTGACCCCTGTGGTTTCTTCCATATTTCTTTCAATACCAATTCGTACTGCTGCCGAAATAACCGCCTCTATCAGGATCTTGCCGACTCAACAACCCTTTTTATATCAAAAAACAGCTCAAAAAGCAACTCAATTGCGACTTCGGCGGATTCGGCTAAATTTATTTTTTTAACCGCTGATTGAGCTGATTAACGCGGATTATTTTTAACCCAAATAATGCAGTTAGCATTATTTGCCCGTAGGGTCGACTCCAAATTTTCCACAGGAAAATTTG
>JAGLUN010000015.1 GCA_023134705.1 Candidatus Omnitrophota bacterium
CGACCCTACGGGCAAATAATGCTAATCGCATTATTTGGGTTAAGCTTTTCCAGCACAAACTAATTAGTAGTTTACCCTATCGTACTTCCTAAATCAACTTCTGCGTCCGGCACCAGGATAGTTACTTTATCATTGGATTGCGCGGCCAAAAGCATGCCCTGCGATTCTACGCCTCTTAAAACCCTGGGTTCTAAATTGGTTAAAACAACGATTAATTTTCCTTCTAATTCATCCGGGGAATAATATTTCTTAAGACCGGCGACAAGTTGAATTATTTTTTCTCCTATATCTACTCTTAAAACATAAAGTCTGTCCGCCCTCAAATGATCAGTTACAGCTAAAATTTTTCCTATCTTTAAATCCAGCCGGGAAAAGTCTTCAAAACTTATCATCGCACTCCTTGCCTTCTCTTGTTCAGAGCCTTGATTTTACTCTTATATCTTTGTTTTTTTTCTCTCAACAACCTGGATATATTTTTCTGCCTTCTTGTAATTTTTTCTGCCGGCATATGCTTGTCCAAAAATCCTTTATAATCCCTACGATATACTTTAAGATTTTATCTCTTCTTGAACATTTATTCAATAAAATAATGTGGAGATGTTCTTTATTCTGAAGTCCAGGCAAAGATTCTTCCCGACAGTGGATTCTACCCTGTCCCGGATATCTGGTGGTGCCTGGCCAATAATTTATAACAAAAGTTTGTTTTTCCTCTTGAAAACATACCCACTTTTAGTGTATAAATTAATACTAAAACAAAGCCACGGGGATTACCCGTTGAGCCTAAAAGGGGGGGGCAAAAATCCCCTCTTTTTTTATAGTGAATAAAAAGTTTGGCAGGTAAGGCTCAAAAACTATATTACTGCCACATTACTGCCACTAAATCAAAGCAAGTAATTCCACATAATATGCGAATATAAATTTACGAAGGATAACCTTAAGTGTAACACTTTCAGTCCTGAACTGTTTTTGTTACATTAGATATTTTTCAAAGATTATTTTCTTTCAATTTCAAGGCGATAAGTTCTTCAGTTAGGATTTCTTTCCAATTTATTCTTATAAGCCTGATGTTTTTAGCTTCACAAAGCTTATTCTTTATTACTTTTCTCTCAACCAAAAAACCAGACTCATCTTCCGGCTCATCATATTCAAAACCGAATTTCTTTGTCCGGTTATACACATCTATTCTCCACCAACGATCTTGATACCGCAGCTGTCTTCTGTCTAATAAAACGATTTCATCTCTTGGGAACTGTTTCCGTAAATAAGAATAAATGTTTTTTTCGGCTTTATTCGGTTTTTTTTGTTTCCGGTTATTGTTAATTTTATTCCTGCAGCCTGCACACCAACTTTTATAAGAGAAAAATAATTTTAAAGATTTTTCGTTATTTACCGGCGTTTTTTTCTGTTTAGAAAAATGTTTCTTCAAGCCATCTCTACATTTCCGGCAAATTTGAAAATATCTAAAAAAATGGTTAAGCTGAATCAAGCATTCTTTACAGGCGGGGTGGTATTTCTGGGAAGCATTAGTCGAAAAAAATGTCTGATGACAAAATTCACATTCTACTGTTTTTAACTTCCCGCTCGCCTTTTTCTTTTTACTGCAACCCGGATGATATTTTTGCCAGGGGTTGGCGGGGATAAATTTCTCAAAGCAGAATTTACATCTTATCTCTTTCGGCTTCCAGGGCGGTTTTTTTCTCCAAAGCTTTGCCCTTGTTTTCCCTGCTTTCACCTTGCAGTTAAAACCGCAATATTTTTGATGAGACTGGCGAGGAGAGAACAAAGAACCGCAGACTATACATTTTCTCATTCCAGTCATATTTAAATACTTTTTGGTTCTTTCATCAAATATCCACTGTTCTTATATTTTTTATCTTTCGTCCAGACGCGGAAGCATTAGCCTTTAAGGATCAGAAGAAGACTGTCCGGAGGGTTTATAGTTAAAGAGCTCCTTAACCGAAGGACGAACCAGGACAATAATCGTGAACACGCCTAAAATTGTTCCGAAAGGCATATTAAAACAGCTTAACCCGGCTATGATCATACAGAAAAGATAATGTTTCCTCTTGGCAAGAAAACGACCGGCAGAGATCAAACAAACGGCAAAAGCCCAACCCATAAATACTGCAAGCCCGCCTAAAACAACGAACATCCAACCGAAGAAAGGCGGGGGGGAAGTCCCGTCTTTACCTGCCATACTTTCAGGAGAAACAATAGCAACGATTCCAATAACTAAATGGAGGATAAAAACACAGGAGAATAAAGCGACTATCGCTGCTACTATTAATGGAATATCGATAACAATCTGAGATGCTCTTGATCTTTATTCATAATTTTTTTCTTCCTATTTTAGCATAAAAGCCTATTTACGAAAAATATTTATAGCTGAACGCCTGGATAAATTAAGTTCATCAATCCTTACGCATTCGGGGTATAAAGACTTAACTAAATCCAGGATATCCATTTTTGTTGTTTTATACAACCGATAGCCGCTAAAATAGTTCTGCAGCCCTTTCTCCGGGAAAACGCATATTGCGTGTCCTGTTTTTTCAGAACCTTCCTTATATTGTATTGCGATTACCGAAGGATCCATCCCGGTTTCTTTCAATAAGGCTTGGGCTAAAAAAGCGAAATCTTCACAGTCGCCGCTACCTAAAATTATCGTTTCCTTGGGAGTCTGCCAATAATCTTTCTGAGGATAAAACTCCTTATCCGGTTTATAGACAATGTTATTTCTTAACCACCCTGATATTTCTTCAGAGCTTTTTAAACATGCGTATTCCAAATTATTGATCTTCGCTTTTTCGCCTTCTAACTCCCTTCTTTTATCACGGGAACTGAATACTATTTCCACCATTTTATTCCTTTTCGCCTCAGGTAAAAGGGGTATTGCTGCCTGAGCGTATTTAACTGCTTTCTCGTAATAAATATACGCCCGGGTTATATTCACAATTTCATATTCATCATTAGCCAATTTGTAATTCTCTAATGCTTTTTTATAAAGCTTCTCACTATGCATCGCGGCAAAAGCTTTCTTTTTAATCCCCGATTTATAATCTGCTTCCTTGCTCCCGAACTGCTGCTTATACCGAAGCTGTTTGGAGCTTCGACAACCCTCCCTTATCTTTTTGATGAAAATTTTGCCTCGCTGTTCAAACCGGACAAACTCTTCCTTGATTTCTAAAACTTTAACGCCATTAAGGATATCTCCTTCCTTAAGGATCATCCCATCTACAATCGCCAGAGGCTCTTCTCCAGTCATGATTCCAGTAACTTCTAAACGGGCGCTGGCAAAACTTGGGAATGGATAAAATAAAATTATTGCCGTTACCCAGGCAATTATTAATTGCTTTCTTTTCATTACTATCCTTAATTTATTCGGTTTCCAGAGAGCCTGTTATGTGAAAAATTGCAGTATCTCCTATGTCCAGCCCGAGACCATCACTTACACCAGCATTTAATTCTAAAACATATATTGCTTCTCTATCCGGAGATATGACCGGGCATAAGTCTTTTTTGCAAGGCTGCGCTTTCTTTTTAATAAAAACGATTTTTCTATCCTTATCAATCCAAAATATATCTAAAGGGATAAACGTGTTCTTCATCCAAAAATTATGTTTTTTTTCCTCTTCGAACAAAAAAAGCATGCCTTCATTATGCGCTAAATATTTTTTGAACATTAATCCCCAGGCACGTTTAAAAGGCGTAGCGGCCAATTCCACATAAAAACAATTATCCTTAATACAAACTCTGCTTTGTTTTCTAGGCGCACCGCCAAAAAAGCATATACAAACAACAGCTATTATTAAAATTCTGGGCCACATTGAACGATTCAAGCGGATTCTGTTCATTATATCCTGTTTTTTCAATAAAAATTTAGGGAGTAAAAGGAAAGATTCTCTCTGTGGGCTTTAATATTTACTTTATGACACTTCCTACTCCATAGGTTTTTTTCCCGCCCAGAAATCGTATCGTAATTTTGTCTGGAGAGATATCCATTATTTCGCCTCCGTAGACATAATCACCGTTATAATATATCTTACTATCTATCATTACTGAAGAGTCTTTCTGAGAATACAAGATACCATTGATTTTTCCTTTCTGGTTTGATTTATACCTAGAGATTTTTGGCTGCGAATTCTTCCTTAAGAACGACGGCATTTTAAAGGAAGCTTTTGTTTTATCCTTCCGGGTTGTAATAGGATTGCTAATAAAAATACTTTTGAATCCCCTTTTCAAAGCAGGCTTGCTTAAATGAGAAGCAAACATAAAGCCAAGAACACCTATACTTAAAAAACTCAGAATAAAAAAAGCAAGAATAACCCGGGCAGCAATACTGTGCGCAGGTTTAAAGCCGGGGATTCGAACAACCAGAGTATCCGCCATTTTATCATGCCACCCCTGATTTTGCCCATCCCAGATAACCCAAAAATAACCCAGGTTGAAAATAAGCGAAGAAACAAAATACCCGGCATACCTTAATATCGCTCTTCCTATCGTAAGAGGGGAATTATCTGTCCGGACAATCTTTATCCCCAGAAGTTTCTTGCCCAAAGTCGCTCCGCCGCAATATTTCCACATACCGATATAATAAACCGGCGCAACTAACAAAAGCAACACGGTTATAATTAATCTTAGAATCTCACCCAAGATTAGGCTGAAAAGAACAAGGGCAATTGTAAAAAACATTAGAACTATTCCATCAATAAAATAAGCCCCTAACCTTGTTCCGAAACCAACTGTCTGAAAAGAAACTGAACCAGGCGATTTCTGAGGAGTATCGGGTGGGGAAGAAAAGGTAGAAGGTTCGGCATCCAATTTCTGGGCGCAGGACATACAATAAACTGCGCCGTCAGAATTTTCATACCCACATTTCGGACATTTTATCATCGTTCTCTTTTTCCCTGAATATATATTATAATAGATTCCAAGAAACTTTCCTACCTTTTCTTTGATTTATTTTTAAGGCTGCTTTCCCCTTTTCTTCTATTTACCTAAGATTTTCTAACTCTTTTGCCCGTTCCAAGAGTTTCTGATTAGCATCTTCCATCTTCTCTCTGGTGCTATCAACGATTGTTTTGTAACTTGTAGTATCTATTCTCTCCTGAGATAAAGACTCTTCGGTTTCCTTATCCATAGGGGTTTCCCTGAGATAATTATTTAACAGAATACAAAAAAGGATAGCAACTATAATTAAGCTTAAAATAAGGCCTATTAAAGAAGCGAATGCTTTTTTAAATAATCGTAATCGGCTGATTTTCATTATCGCAAAATATTTTTCCCCTTTCTACCGGCATTATACCGTTTTAGTTTTCTTTCTACCGGAATCTGCCCGCTGCGATAGTAATAACTTCGCCTTTATTAATCATACCCTTTATTTTCCGCTTAAGCCATTGTTTAAATAAATTCCGGGTGGGCGGGATTAATCCCATAAAACCTATCAAGTCAGTTACAAAACCGGGAGTTAAAAGCAATATACCACCGCATAAAATCAAAACGCCATCAAATAATTTATCTGCCGGCATCCTCCCTTGATTTACCTCCTCTTCTATCTTGCGCAGAATAAGAAACCCCTGGAGTCTTGCCAAATAGGCACCAGCTATGCCTGTAACAATAACAATCGCCAGGGTATTCCCTAACCCTATATACTGCCCGGCCTTTATTAAAAGAGCTAACTCAACAACCGGGACTATCGTAAACAGCAGGATTAAATATCCTAACATAGAATGCTCCACAGGCATACTCCAGCTTGAGGAAAACAAGCCGGGCAGCCAAATTTATCTACCAAAACCTATTTATTCTTAGTTACATTAAAGACAAATTTATTAAATTCATTTCTATCCTCTTTACTCATCTCCAAGAATTCAATGCCTACATCATAATTATTCCTCCTTTTTAGATCTACTATTTCCGTAAAATCGTTAACATAGGTTACCTTCCCTTTTATTTTAATAATTTGCCGAGTAGGTAAGCGTATCTCTAAAGCAAGATTCTCTCCAACTCTTATTTTTTGATCCATAGGCAAACAAATACCTCCCCGGGAAACGTTTTTGGCTATATTAAGACTGTTTAAGGTTTTATTCGGGATCCCTTCCGTCTTTTTCCATTTAATTAGTATACTTGCAGTTATTCTTACAAATTTTCTTTTTTCTATCATTTCTGTTTTCCTTAAACTAAATTATTATAACAAAAAGATTGGATTTGAGGAAAAATTTAAAAAAAATAGGCCTGCTAATCAAATATATATAGGATTTCACTCTACTAAGGAAAATATGGGTCAAAATTCGCTTTCTACACGGAATCGAGAAAGCTATATTGGTTTACCCCGTTATTTGGGAATATTTTTAAGCATACTGAAATCTTTCTCCAAAACTGATATCATATTAGCGTTATAAGTAACAACCGCCGGATGATATAAAGGAACAATCTTAATTGAACCTTGGGAAACCGGCGTAATAAACACTTGTCCATGAATTTTGCTTATACCTTGCGCTCTATTTTTCAAACCAAACTTTTCCATTATATACCGGGTAGAAAAGTTGCCTAAGCAACCTATTATTTTGGGTTTAATCAAGTCAACCTGCCGGTCAAGATAGCCGCTGCAAGCCTTTATTTCTTCATCTTTAGGATTTCTATTGCCGGGCGGGCGGCATTTTAAAATGTTAGAGATGTAAATATCGTTTCGTTTTAAGCCCGCTTTAAACAGCAATTCATCAAGAACTTTTCCTGCTCTTCCGCAGAAAGGTTTCCCAGTCTCATCTTCAGCAGCACCAGGGGCCTCACCAATAAACAGAATATGGGAAGAAATACTGCCCTCCCCGGGAACAACATTCAACCTTGTAGCTGCCAATGGGCATTTTTGACAATTACGGACTTCTTTTTCTATTTGTTCAAACTTATTTTGCATTTTTCAGAAAAGGGGAAAAGGGGAAATCGTTAACTTTGCGGCTGGTGTAAACGCACGATAGTATTCTTTCTTTTTGCTCTATGCTCTATGCTCTATGCTCTATGCTCTATGCCCTTTGCAAACATGGCGGGGTTGATGGGATTCGAACCCACGATCACTTGATCGACAGTCAAGGGACTTGAACCAGGCTAATCGACAACCCCGATAAGATAATTTATAATTTTAAAATAGCTTTTATCCGCTTTTAATTATACAATACATTTGGTTTTTTTCAATCTATCTCTTTCAAGCGCTTCTGAATTTTCAATGGTGGGCGGTACAGGGCTCGAACCTGTGACCTTCTGAATGTAAGTCAGACGCGCTTCCAGCTGCGCCAACCGCCCAAAGTATCATTGAACGATGATACCAAAAATATAATTTTATGCAACTAAAAAATAAATTTATCTTCCGGTTTTATCCGAATAAAAACTTTCGAATTCTTCCTGAGATTACTTTGGGAGAGCGATCATACAGAATAGCATTACAAAAAGAGCGACTGTTTCAATAATTCCGATTACAATCATATAATTGGCAAATCCCTTGCCGGTTTCAGCTAAAGCATCGGCAGCCCGGGCAGCAGCTTTACCCTGCATAAACGCGGACAAACCTATGGCCAACCCCGCGACTAGCCCCAACAACATCATTACATAAGGAGGAGTGCCCGCGGGGATACTCGCCGCTTTTATCTGGTCTCTTAAAATCCATCCATAAAAAGTCTGGGTAAGCGGCGCGCCGACAAAAGCGGTAAGAATAAATGGAGCCGCTTTATTCTGCAAGAACGCCTTCTTCCATGCTCCGATAGCAGCCATACCGGCAACACCCGTACCTAAAGCTGAACCCATAGCTGCGAATGTCAGCGAAAAATTAAAATCACCAAAAATCTCAATCATATTTCCCTCCAGGTTACTTTTGACGTATTATCAAAAATTTTTCATCTTATCATTAAAAATGTTTTAATATTTTTGACAGCGCCTTTAGATTCACTTTATTCTTTAAATGGGGTATATTTCTTTCCCGACCATTCCATATTCAAATGTCCGGAGAACTCAAGCATATTCAACCGGATACCGTGCACCAAAATAGCCATTAATCCCAATACAATATTAAATGCATGGGCAACCACAAGAATAAGCACAGTACATAGACCGCTTATTACATTATTAAATCCAATACCTAAGGCTATTTTGTTAAAACTAACCGCGATCATCACTGAAGCATAGCCTACAGCAAATAAACGAATATAGGATAAGGTGTCGCCGAAACAACTGATAAGTTTTAAAGGTAAATTCGCCAGAGAAATAATTATTCCTTTAAATATATTCTTTCGAGGATTAGAAAATAGAATAACTAAGCCTATGCCGATTGCCAATAGATAACCGGCGAAATCAGGAAAAGAATTCCCTAAGACAAGTTTCCCGGCAAGAAAGAAAATTCCCCAGATAATAGATATCCATCCAATCTGGGCCAGGGAAAACAAAGAATTCAAATACCGAAAAGCAACTATACCGTGAGCAATAGTTAATTGAATAGCGCCGATTAAAAAACATAGGTACATCAAAAATGTCTGGTTAGCTTCCACGAAACTGTTAAGTTGGGGAATAACCAGGCTGCTAAAAAAAGGCATCTGAGCGATTTTTTCGACCCCAAACCAGGTCCCGGTAATCGCGCCCCAAAGGAGAGTAGTCCCTGCCAGCACGTACATAAGAAGGAACGGCGTCCGGGGTAACGCAGGAAGTTTTTTCCGGACAAAAAGAGTAATTAACAAAAGCACTAATCCGTACCCCCCATCACTAATAATCATGGCAAAGAAAACACTGAAGAAAAGAAGGAACCAGAAACTTATATCATACTCTTTGTAGCCGGGAACCGTATCTATAAATTTAAACACCGGCTCAATAATCTTAGCCCAGCGGGGATAACGAATGAAAGTAGGCACTTCCTTAAAATCCTCCGGTTCCTCAATCAACAGCCCCCATCCTTCGTTATGAACGGTTTTCTCTATATCCGGCAAATTTTCCCGGGGGCAAAACCCGGATAGATATTTAAACTCAACTTCCGAAGTCATTGATGATTGTACTTCATTGAATTTTATCTCTTTATCCAAATCAATCCGGTATTTTTCATAAAAATCACGGCATCCGGCTAACATCCCGAGCAGGATATTTATCCTTCTTATTTCTTTATTTATTTCAGCCCATTCTTCTCTTAAAACCCCCGGCTCTTTATCAGGAAGAACAACTCTCTCAGCAAAATCCAGCTTGTCTTCGGGGAACGAAAAAACCCGGGCGATGTAAACTTTATTTTTTACCTGTTTAATCACAAAAAGGTTCTCCTCCTTAATCAGATTTTTTAAGACTTTACTTCCTGCGACATACAAACGCAAGTATAACCCCGCGCTTTGTAAATCCCGCAAGGAAGAAAGCGAAACATCCCCCCACTCTTCATACCAGGAAAGATCACTTTTGATTTCTTCTATACGGTGGAGAAGATTGCTTCTTTCTTTATGCAGGGAATTTAT
>JAGLUN010000016.1 GCA_023134705.1 Candidatus Omnitrophota bacterium
GTGTTTTTCAAATGCATTTTTCCGGCTAAGCCCTTCCAGAATCTCCGCGGATATTCCGATATCAACATTAAATATTTTACCACAAAAATCTAATCCCCGATTCTTAAAAAATCCTTTCTTCGGGGCGATAAAAGTTATGGTATAATCCGCTTTTATTGCCGCCCCGATTTGCCCATGGCAAGGCGATAAACCCGAGGGGATATCACAGGAAATTACCCGGGCTTTATTTTTATTTATTTCTTGTATTATCTTTTTAATAAAGGGCCGCAGCTCTCCCTTCATGCCTGTACCTAAAATACCTTCTAAGATAAAATCTCGATTTTTAAGCAATTTTCTGAAATTTAAAATGTCTTTGTCATCTTTTATAAAATGAAGCCCCGCGGGCTTGCCCGCGATCCTTTGTGCAGGCGGATAAATACTCTTTATCTTTTCTAAAACTCCTAATTGGAATTTTACTTCCTGATTTAACTCTTTGTTAGCAACAACTGCTATATCAACCTTGTATCCCCGGCTTAACAATTTACGCGCGCAGCTTAAAACATCCGCGCCGTTATTCCCTCTTCCCGCGATCACCAGCGCGTTTTTACCTAAATTTAAACTTTCTATGACCGAACAAAGGTTACTGGACGCGTTTTCAATTAAAATTGTTTCGGAGAAACCAATTGTTTTTGCTTTAGCATCCAAGGCTCTTAGGCTCGGGGTATCCTTTGCTTTTAAAAATAATCTGCCTTTTTCCAGGCTATCGCAAAAATTCTCTTTTCCTAACTCAAGAAGGCAAATATCATCCAACCCTTTTATCTTAGTCAAAAACTCGTTTTCGTATTTTAACGGTATGGCGGCGATAACCTCTTTTTTTTCTAAAGCTTGCCCCACAGCCTCTTTAAATTTTTCGGAAAAAAGCTCCATCTTCCCTATTTCATCTATAATTATCCAGCGAGCTTGTGAAGCTAAGGCAAGCTTTAGTTCATTCACAGCAATTTCTTCAAAAACCTTTAGCTTTATGTTGTAATGGGATACCTTATGGGGGGTTTTAAAATCCTTATGGGCAAAAACCTTCTCGTCTCCACCCAGAGTCTTTACCTTAAAACCTACTCGTTGAGAATCTCTCCGTATCTCCTCGGTATAAAACCCTCTAAATTTGGAAAAATTCTCTTCTTCGATTAAGTATTTTATGAAAGTAGTTTTCCCTGCGCGCGGTGTGCCGGCGACGAAAAGGTGCATGTATAATCAATTTTTCTCGTTTTTATCTTTATCCGTTTCACCCTTGAATAAATCCAAGAATCTATCTTCGTACTCCCTGTATACATTCCACCGGTCCAGTTCAGCCTTAATATGGTTTGATTTAGATATATCATCTTTTGCTTCCTGAAACAACGTTTCTATTTTTTCTCTCGCTGATTGGGGGAGCTTCGTATACGCAGCTAAATCTTTCTTTATTTTATCAATATCCTCCTCACTTAACGGAAGCGGAGCCTGAGGGATATCCCCTTTTAAATAAGAAATAAGTTTTTCTATTTCTTCTTCAATAAATTTTGCCCGTTCTTCCAAAGGAGTTAAATCCAAGTTTAACCTGAACATCGCATTTAAGACTTTCAGGATTTCCTTGCTGGCTTTGGGGCTTTCTATCTGTACGGTATAAAAAGGAATTTCTCCTAAGAAACAGGCGCCTTTTAACTTATTCCGTTTGGCGATGCCTAAAACGATCCCGTTTAATCCGCTGATTTGGCCTTTAGACAAAATTCGGAGATTAAATTTTTTAAATTTTTCCAGGATATCATCATGTGTGGCTGCCAGCCAAACTGAAGAATCACTTTTATGGTCTATAGCCTCCGGCTTGGCAGCGAAACTTATAACCAAGCTGGGTTTAAATCCCTTCGCGTATTTTATAACCACCGAAGCAAGCTCCTCCCCCCGTTCTAAAGGCGGCTGAGCTTCTCCCAGAAAAAGAATTATATCCGGGGTTCCTTTTTGATTTTTGCCTGCTTTATAATAATAAAAAAATCCGGCTGGGACTTTCGGAAGCTCTATAATACCTTTCTCAGCTACTATTGCTGCCGGCTTAAAAAAGCCTTCTGCTTCCAGCTTAGCAAGCATTTTAAAGCGCAAGGCTTCTTTTAAAAAAAGAACGCTTTTGTAAGCGACTTCCCCCATGCCCGGCCAAGCAACAATAAACAAAGGATTTTTCAATTTAGGAGCACTTATTTCTTTTATCATTGTATTTTTAATTTATCACAACCAGAGAAAAAGGCAAGAGAATTCGAATGGTTTTCTTGCTCTATCATAAATATTCCATTCTCCCAGACCAAAACCGATATGGTAGAACCTCTGTCTGTCTGAATCTCCGATATTACGTGATTTTTAAGGACTTATTGCCTGGGGAGTATCAAACTTCCGTTATTGTGAACTATTCCACAGAGGCGGACAATCCTTGGCCCCGCTACCGTAAGGTAATACCCTCTATTTTTGTCAGAATATCTCTTATTTTATTATGGACGGCATCCACTTCCTGTGAAGTTAAAGTTTTGTTTCCTGCCTGATAGTAGATTCTTAAAGTCAAGAAATAAAATCCCGCAGGGACATTTTTGCCTTCATAGGTATCGAGAATTTCGATTTTTTTAAAATAAGGCTGGGCTTCTTTCTTTATGGTCGCTTCTATATCCAAAAATTTTTTCTTTTTCTCTATAGCCATGCTTATATCCCGGGAAATAAAAGGAAACCGGCTAAAAGGGACAAATATTTTGTCTTTCTTTTGCCGGCAAAGAGCCTCCAGGTTAATCTGAGTAAAGTATAAATCTTCCTTTAAATCGAATCCCTCTTTTTTATCCTTATCCAGCCTGCCCAAAAACCCCAAAACCGTATCATTGTTCAAAATTTCTAAAGCGTTGGTAAAATTAATCTGCCCTTTTTCCTTAAAAGCATAGTTTTCTACATTCGCAAATTTGAGTATCTCTTCCACTATCCCCTTAAGGTAAAAAATTCTGTTTTCCTTATCAGTAATAATGAGTGACAGGGAAAAAATTTCTCTAAAAGACTCCCCCTGACTATCCTTCCCTTTCTTATAAATATCGGCAATCTCAAAAAGCCGTAAACAGCCGGATTTTTGATTTAAATTGTACCTTACGACATCTATTGCCCCGGGTAAAAGTGTAGAACGTAAAGCATTTTCCTGCTGACGCAGGGGATTCACAATTTTTATAACGTTTTCTTCGTTAAGCTTTTCCAAAAACTTTTCTCCGGTTATACTATAGGTTATTACCTCTTTCAATCCTAAACCTACAAGAAAATTTCTTAAAGATTTTTTAAACTCGTAAATGCCCCTCGAGGCTTCCACGGCAATAAAAGGGAGTACTAAAGGTATCTTCTCATACCCATATACCCTTACTACTTCTTCGTAAACATCTACTTCTCTTTGAATATCCATCCGGAAAGACGGAGGCTCAACTTCTATGCCTTCCTGCGAAGCTTTCGTTATCGTAAACTCCAAATTTTCCAGGATTGTTTTTACTTCGCTTTCGGGGATTATTATACCTAAATAATCGTTAAGCTTTGACAAAGAAAAGGATATTTTTATTCTCTCCCGACAAACACTCTCGCCCTTAGATTTATACCCGCAAAACTTGCCCTTGGATAACGAAATTATTTTATCAGCGGCTTCGGCCGAGGCTAATTCTAAATAATCAAAAAATACTTTTCTTTCAAATCGATAAGAAGACTCGGTCTCAAGCACAGCGTCTCTTCGTGAACACCTTATGGCAAGAGGAGAAAAAACTGCCGCTTCTAATAATACGTTTTTGGTGTTTTCATCTACTTCGGCATTTTTAGCCCCCATGATTCCGGCTAAAGCTATAACTTTTTTTTCATCGGCAATAACTAAATTATTTTTATTCAAGCTTCTTTCCTTATCATCCAACCCCAGGAATTTCTCCCCCTTTTTCGCTCTCCGGACATAAATATTCCCTTCTATTTTATCGAAATCAAAAGCATGCAGAGGGTTACCCCATTTAAGCATACAGTAATTGGTACTGTCGACCAGGTTATTGACGGCATTAAGCCCGCAGTTAACTAATCTTTGCTTTAACCAGGAGGGAGATTCTTCTACCTTTACTCCTTTGATCAACCTTACCAGATAAACCGGACAATCATTTTTATTTTCGATAATAATGTCGATCTCTTTTAAAGCCGGCTCTTTTATTAAACGAGGGATTTTAATCTCTGCTTTTTTCCCCAGAAGTGCGGCTAATTCTTTAGCTATCCCGATCATAGAAAGCCAGTCATAACGGTTAGTAGTGATTTCCGCGTCGAAAATCCAATCACCGCCCGCCTGTTCAAAATCCCCTATTTCCATCCCAGCCATAGTCAAACGGGAAGCAATGCTCTGAGAGGAGTCATCTAAATCAATAAATTCTTTTATAAAATCAAGACTAAACTTCATATTTTATCCGACTCAATCCGCCCCTATTCGCAACTATCTGCGTTTCCGCCGAAGGCGGATCCGCCTCTGGCGGAAGATTTGCGAAAATCTGCGTATTAAACCTCATAAAACTGTTCTAAGAATCTTAAATCGTTCTCGTAAAACAACCGGATATCATTTATCCGGTATTTAAGCATTGCCATTCTGTCTACCCCCATACCAAAAGCAAACCCTTGATACCTATCAAAATCTATCCCGCAGGCTTCTAAAACTTCCGGATGAATCATTCCGCACCCTAAGACTTCTACCCATCCGCTTTGAGAACACACACTACATCCCCGGCCTTTACAAATCATACAGCTTATATCTACCTCTGCTGAAGGCTCAGTGAAAGGGAAAAAATGCGGCCTGAATCGTAACTTTACATCCTCAGAGAAAAAGCTTTTCGCGAAAGAAAAAAGAACCCCTTTAAGATGGGAAAAATTTATATTTTTATCAACACAAAACCCCTCAATCTGGTAAAACATAAAAGAATGGGAAGCATCCACTTTGTCCGGCCGGTAAACTCTGCCCGGGGAGATAACCGCCAAAGGCGGTTTCCTTTTTTCCATAACTCTTATTTGGGAAGGAGAAGTATGACTCCGTAAAAGATATTTCCCTCCCCCCTTGTTTTCCCCGCCGTAATCAGAAACTGGTAAATCTAAATAAAATGTGTCAAAAACATCCCGGGAAGGATGTTCCAGGGGAATATTTAAAGCCGTGAAGTTATGCCATTCATCTTCGATTTCTCTGCCTTCGACAATCATAAATCCCAGGTTTTTAAAAATTTCGCAAATATTTTCGTCTACGCAGGCTAAAATATGTTTTATCCCCCGGTTTATTTTTTCCGGAGGAAAAGTTAAATCTATCCTTTCCTCCTTCTTTTCAAAATTTTTTGCCCGTTCCTCTAAAAAAAAGTTTATTCTCTGTTTAAGCAAATTTAAGGCTTTCCCAATTTTTGCTTTCTCTTCCCTCTCTAAAACGGGTATCTTGGTGAAAAGCCGGGTAACCATGGATTTTCTTCCTAAGTATTTAACCTTGAGCTGCTCTAATCTTTCCCGGCTTTCGGCTTGAGCAATCTCCTGTTGAGCCTCGTTCTCTATTTTTTTAAGCTGCTCTTCCATATTTTACCTTTATAAAATAAATAATACCTAATGTCAAACATATAATTATCAAAATAAAAGAAAGTTTCTTTTTTGAATCTAAAGGAACCTCCTCCCTAACTCCCCCAATATTTATTATTTCCAAACTCAAGGCATGGATGTTCCGTTCAAAATGCAAAGGGCAGCGTTTATAAAAAATCCCTTCTATCTTTACTCTGTCTCCTTTAACTTTGTAGGAGCCGAAATTTTTTATCTTATCTACCATCTTCTTATCCTTCAAGAATACGCCGATGTTGAAATCACCCGACGACATATTTATCCATACCCCATCTTTTTCTTTCAAGGCTTCCCCAATCACCTCCCCTTTAAAAGAAACTTTTTCCTTATCAAAAGTATCGGGCTCGCTTAAGATATCTTTTAACCTCTGGCTGAAGGAGTTCGGTATGCCGCTTAAAGAAAAAATTAGTAAAAGAAAAATTATTCTTCTCATTTTTTAAACAAAGATAAAAGATAACCCAGAGCGACAAACACAGAGAAAAATTCTAAACGCCCCATCCACATCTGCAAAATATAAATAAATTTTAAACCCGTGGGCATAGCAGGATTGACTACCCCTAGAGATAAACCCACGTTAGCCGTGGCTGAAACCGATTCAAAGAAACTTGCCAAAGGAGGGTAACCGTAAAATACGCCTGCAATGCCTCCTAAAAGATAACTCAGGAAGTAAAAACTGATAATAATAAAGGCTTCCTTTAAATATTTCTCTTCTACAGCCACATCCTGAAGGTGATGGTAGCTCTCCCGGTAAACCGCTTTATTGGGCATTATAGCTTTTTTTATCCCGCCTAACATAGCCTTAAAAGCGAATCCCAGCCGTAAAAGTTTTATGCCTCCGGTAGTGGAACATACTGCTCCGCCTATCCCCATGGCAATAATAATCATTATTAAAGCGCCCGGTTTTAAAAAATTAATTTCCAAGTTAGCTAAATTAGTAAACCCGCACCCGCTATGGGCGGAAACAATCTGATAAAACCCTTTCCGGAATATATTCATATATCCGTCGCCTCTTAAAGAAAAAAACAAAAACAGGGATAATAAAAAAAGGGAAAATAAAAAAATTCTGGTTTCAAAATTCCTGAGCACTTCTTTCTTATTTCTATACCATAACCAGAAATGAAGGTTGAAATTCATCGCGCCCAAAAGCATAAAAACCATAGTGGCAATCTCTAAAGTAAAACAGTGGTAATAGGCTATATTTTGAGCCTGGGGAGCAAATCCTCCGGTATCAAAAGAGGCGAAGAAAAGACAAAAAGCGTGAATAATGGCTTTCTCTATCCTTATTCCTTTAGCAACGAGAATGAACGAGAATAAAGTTACTCCTAAAGCTAAATAAATAAAACTGACTTTCCAGATAAACCGCGCAGTAGCGATTATATTAGGAAAAATTTTTTCCTGCCTTGCTTCTCCCACATATAACCCTGATGTCCTCTGTTTTACTTTAATTAAAAGAGAAAGGGTGGCTAAGATTATTCCTTGTCCACCCACAAACATGGTAAAATGCCTCCATAAGTTGTGAGAAAAAGAAAGATGATCTAAATTCTGGACAAGGGTTAACCCTGTGGTAGCAAACCCGCTCATTGCTTCAAACCAGGCATCCAGAAACGAGCCCCAGTGAGTCGACAAATATAACGGGATAGCTCCCAGCAAAGAAGCAACCACCCAGCCTAAACTAACAATAAAAAAGGAATGCTGCCAGTTTATCTCTTTTTTTAAGGGGAAACTAAGTATTAAAATCAAACCTGCTATCGCGCTAAACAAAAATCCGATTAAAAAATCGTAGGAAGGAGAATGTTCCTTAAAAAGTAAAGCGACGCCCAAAGGAATTAGCATGAACAGGCTTAAGGCTAAACAAAGCCTGCCGATAATATGGAAAACCAGAAAAAAATCTTTTCTGTCGGGAGAAATAATCATATTAACCCAAATAATGCAGTAAGCATTATTTGCCCGTATGCCCTAACGGGCAGGCTTCGCACTACCCTGACGGGTAGGCTTCGCACTCCCCTATCGGGGAGGTTTGGCACGGGCCGACCCCGAATTTTCCTTTTAAAATTTGGAAAGGTCGGGGTAACCGAGGAAAATGCCACGTATTTTTTTGTA
>JAGLUN010000017.1 GCA_023134705.1 Candidatus Omnitrophota bacterium
TCCTAATTCTTTATCTTGTCGAATGTTATAAGCTTTTCCACCTACGATGGAACCGGAGGTGGATCTTTCGGAACGCCTTTGCAAGGGCATTTTCCCGGTTAAAAAAATAAGGAGAGAAAAAATCCGATCCCTACAACACAAAGACAAAAAATAATCTCAACAAAAATTCCTAAAATCATTTTCATATCTTACCGATTAAACTCTGTATAAGCTCTTTTTCGCTGTCAATTAAAGTAGCGGCAATTACCTCATCATCGGCTAAAATCATTGTGTCACCTTTAGGGATAATAATCTCGCCGCTTCTTATTACGGAGACGAGAACGGAATTAGGTGGAAGTTTTATATCTCGCAACTTCTGATTTATCACAGGCGAATTTTGAGGGATATCTATTCGTACCACGGAAAGTCTCCCCTTTTTTATGCTGAAGAGTGTCATTACATCCGAAAAAGAGGCTTCTTCTTCCACAATACGGGCAATAATAGAAGTAGAGTCCACGGGAATATCAACGCCCATATGTTTATAGAAAGTTAAATGCTTGGGGTCGTTAACCTTAGCTACAGTTCTTCTAACCCTAAATAATTCTTTAGCTAAATGACAAATAATCATGTTATGTTCATCCACGGAAGTAGCGCTTACCATTACATCCGCTTTTTCTAATTTTGCTTCTTTTAAAACTTCCGGAGTAGAAGCGTCTCCATTAATGATTAAAATCCCCTTAAATTGTTCGGCAAGTTTTTCACAAGTTTCTAAAGACTGGTCGATCAGGCAAATACTGTGCTTATCTACTTTAAGTTTTTTAGCCAAAAGCCTGCCTAACCGTCCGGCACCGGCAATCACAATATACATTTTTTAAACACCTCTACTAAAAGATACGTGCTGTTTACAATAACCAAACCTTCTTCGGAAAAAATCTTCTTCTTGTTTATCTCGTAAACCTGAAGAGCGATTTTTTTCACCTTATACATTCTTTTTGCTATCCTCCCAACAACAAGGTTTAAATTATCGTTACCAGTAACTAAAACTAAGATATCCGCCTCTTTTATCCCGGCAGTTTCTAAACATTCTGTATCCAGCGCATCTCCTAAAATCTTTTTCCCGTTAAAATTCTCGCCCAAAGAATCCAAGGCCTCTTTGCTTTTCTCTATAACCACTACGTTATGAGAAGAAGCAAGCTCAAAAGCCAGATTCCTTCCGGTTTTTCCACAGCCAACAATTATTATGTATTTCATCTAAATCTTTGGTCCGCTAAAAAAGTGTTTGTGAAAAACCTATTATTTACTTTTTGCTATTTCTACTAACTGATCAAAGGCTTTCGGTTCATCGGCCGCAAGCTGAGCTAAAATATCCCGGGAGAGAAGGATATTTTTTTCTTTAAGGCCATGTATGAATTCTCTATAGCTTGTCCCTCTTTCTCTTGCCGCAGCGTTTATTCTGGTAATCCAGAGGGCCCGGAATTCCCTTTTTTTCCTTCGTCTGTCCCGATAAGCGTAAGCATAAGCCCGGCGTAAAGTTTCCAAAGCACGGCGATAAACATTGGACCGTCTCCCCCAATAACCTTTGGTAGCTTTTAGAACCTTTTTCCTCTTTTGCCGGCTGGCTGGTGCATGTTTAGTTTTCATCTAAACTCCTTTCTTTGTTACTCATTAGCTTCTTATTCAAAATGCGTAAGGCAAGGCTTTTTGAATCATCTTCTTATCGGAAGAAGAAACCTTTCCATGCTTTTTCAACTGCCTTTTCCTTTTTTTAGTTTTATCGCTCAGCAGATGACGCCGCCCTGCTTTTTGACGCAAAGCTTTCTTTTTTTTAGTAATTTTTATTCTTTTTGCTAAAGCCTTTTTTGTCTTCATCTTCGGCATATAAACCTCCTCATACTCGCGATATACCTTTCGTGCCCCAAAAAAGATTCCCGCCGATACCGGTGAGAATGACTTTACTCCTTATCCTACCTTAATCTCCGCATGAAGGAGCTATTTAAGCGACCTCAAGATTAAAATTAGGGCCCTCCCTAACATATGGGGATCTTTATCTATCTTCGCGACTTTCGCCGTATCAACAACGAGTTTATCGATTAATTTTCTTCCAATATCCTGATGAGCAACTTCCCTGCCTCTAAAAAACATTCTTATTTTTACTTTATGCCCTTTCTCTAAAAACTCCTGGATATGTTTTAACTTAACCTGATAATCATGAATCCCTATACGGGGAGAGATCCTAATTTCTTTAAGTTGCACGTGTTTCTGGTGTTTCTTCGCTTCCCGTTCTCTTTTTTCCTGTTCGTATTTATATTTGGCAAAATCCATTATTCGGCATACCGGAGGATCTCCTTGAGGCGCAACTTCTACTAAGTCTAAAACATACTCTTCCGCTTTCTTTAAAGCTAAATCACGCGGAAAAATACCCAATTGTTCACCTTCCGGACCAATCAATCTTAGCCTCTTAGCAAATATTCTGTGATTAACACGGATGTACTTTCTAATTATCCACCTCCTTTTTCAAACCGGCTACTTCTTCTTGTCCCTCTAAAATTTTAAAAAAACTTTCTACAGACATCTGCCCTAAATTCTTTCTTCCTCTTTGTCTTAAAGAAATCAATCCTTCCTCTTTTTCTTTTCTTCCTACAATTACTAAATAGGGAATTTTTTCTAATTCTTTTTCTCTGATTCTCTTCTGAAGAGTTTCGTCGCTTAAATCCGCTTCTACACGATAACCTTTTTTTTCTAAGGCATTTTTTACGGCTAAAGCATAATCCTTTACGTCTTCTGTAACATTCAAAACGTTTATCTGCACCGGAGCAAGCCATAAAGGAAATTTGCCCGCGTAATGTTCTATTAAGGTAGCGATAAACCTTTCCATGCTCCCTAAAATAACCCGGTGAATCATAATGACTCTTTGCTTTGTCCCATCCTGAGCGTGGTAAGTCAAATTAAACCTTTCAGGAAGGCTGTAATCAAGCTGGATAGTGGCGCACTGCCAGCTTCTTTTTAAAGCGTCTCTCAGGCTGATATCTATTTTCGGCCCGTAAAAAGCTCCGTCACCGGCATTTATCCGGTAGGAAAAATTCTCTTTTTTCAAAACATCTTCCAAAATTTCTTCTGCCCGGTTCCACTTCGAAACATCTCCGATAAACTTCTCGGGCCGGGTGCTCAATTCTGCCTTGAAATCATCGAAACCAAACTTATGCATCGTAGCTTTAACAAAATTCAATACTCCTTCTATTTCCCGGGGTAATTCTTCTTCGCTGCAAAAAATATGGGCATCATCTTGGGTAAAACCTCTCAGCCTCAAAAGCCCCTGTAAAACCCCGCTTTTTTCATAGCGGTATACTGTCCCCAGCTCAAAAAATCTTAAAGGAAGCTGGCGCCAGCTCCTTAATTCAGATTTATAAATAAGCATATGCCCGGGACAATTCATAGGTTTTAAAATGAATTCCTGTTCATTCTTGTTTACGGAATACATATAATCAGAGTAATGATCTAAATGCCCGCTCTTTTTCCAGAGATCTTTATGCATAATATGCGGAGTTATTACTAATTCATACCCCCGTTTTCTATGCTCTTCTATTTCCCAATCCTCAATTATTTTTCTCAAAATCGCGCCCCGAGGCAAATAAAAAACCAAACCCGCTCCTGCTTCATTATAATAAATATCAAAAAGCTTTAAACTTTTTCCTACCAGACGGTGATCTCTTTTTTTTGCTTCCGCTATTCTTAAAAGGTAAGCGTCCAGCTCTTCCTGAGAAAAAAAGGCGGTTCCATAAATCCTGGTAAGCTGAGGATTATTCTCGTCTCCTTTCCAATAGGCACCGGAGACTGAAAGGAGTTTAAAATATTGGGCTTCATCAGTAGAATTTAAATGCGGGCCTTTGCATAGATCCACAAAATCATTATGCCGGTAAATAGTGACTTCATCTCCTTCAATTTGTTCAATAAGTTCTAACTTGTAGACTTCCTCTTTCTGTTTAAAAAACTCCCTTGCTTTGGACTTCTCCCAAATTTCCTTTATAAAAGGCTCATTTTTCTTAATAATTTCCCGCATTAATTCTTCTATTCGGGGAAAAATTTCGTCTTTTATAACTCCTTTGGAATCAAAATCATAATAAAAACCATCTTCTATAGCTGGGCCTATTCCTAATTTTACTTCCGGGTAAAGTTTCTTTACCGCACTAGCCATAATATGCGAACAGGAATGTCTTAATATGTCCAGATTCATAGTTTAACTTTCTCACAGCATGAGGGAAGTATAAAAAGAAATAGAACACGATATACTTTCCTCCATATCTCTTTTCCCAAACTAACCATTAACTACAAACTACCCGTACTCTATTTACAATTGCCTTCTCAATTAACCCAAATAATGCAGTTAG
>JAGLUN010000018.1 GCA_023134705.1 Candidatus Omnitrophota bacterium
TTACACACTTTATTTTACGTTATCAGAGGCAAAATTAGAGCCGAACCGCCCAATGATAAATGTTACTGAAGCAAGTCATAAAAGGTATCGTTTCAGCCAGAGGCGGAAAATTCATAGAAATAAGAGGCGCTATCCGGATAAGACTTATTTCTTGGTTAACTGGTCCTTAGAGAATTCATAAAATCCGCATTAGTGTGAATTCGCATCGGATTAAAAGCATTCATACTAGTCCGTATGTAATTCGTGCTGGTTTGTATATAAAAACCCTGTTCAATCCAATTTTATCAAATTATACTCCAGTTTAAACTTAGGGATTAAATTTAAAGGTTGAAAATTTGTTCAATAAGAGATAAAATTTTTTGTACGCAAGTATTTAACCACGGCTATGTCGGTAGTCTCGTCCAAAGAATAATTTAACTTTGGAATGATCCCGCGAAGGCGGATAAAAACAAACTTCTGGAGTTTAAGTTCAAAATGAATTCTCTATCTTTATTCCTCATAACCGCTGTTATCGGCATCCTGGTTGCCGCGGTTTTAGTTTATCTAGCCGGTTCAATCAGCAAACCAAAATCATACCTGAATAGGAAATGGGAAAAAGACCATATTCCCCCTTCCTCGATCTCCGATAAAGGGCTAAAGAAGATAATTTCTAATGAAATAAGCGAATTGGTTCCGTCTGAAAACCAGCGAAAAAAACTCAGCGAAAAAATGTCTTATTTTTTCAATGATGAAATGCAACGAAGGCTGGATGTTAACACTCAAACATTAAGCAAAAAACACGCGCTAATTATTAAGGACAAGGAACAACACGAAACATTAATTACCAAGAAATACTTTAAGACTCTGGGCGAAAAAAAAGAAACAGACGCGGTAATAAGAAGTATGGCGGAAGGGCTCCTCGTAATAGACGATAAAGGCAAAGTAATCATGCTGAATCCCGCCGCCGAAAAACTTCTGAATGTTTCCAAAGAAACCCAGATCGGCCAGGATATTTCAAAAAACCTCAAGAACGAACATCTCCTTTCTTTAGTAAAAGATTCTCCCGAGAAAAAAAGTAAAGAGATAGAATTCCTCAATCAAGACGATGAAACTAAAAAAGTCTTAAGATCGAGCAGTGCCGTCATTGAAGATGAAAACGGCAAAACCATCGGTATGGTATCAATGTTAAGCGACATTACCAAACAGAAAGAATTAGACCAAATGAAAGCGAACTTTGTCGCAAAAGTTTCCCATGAACTTCGCACCCCCCTTGTGGCAACAGAAAAATCCATATCTCTGCTCCTCACTAAAGCCCCGGGCTCAATAAATGAAACTCAAGAGCAATTCCTCTCTATCGCTCAAAGAAACTTAAAAAGACTATCCCGGTTAATTAACGACTTACTTGACCTCTCTAAGCTTGAAGCCCACAAGATGAGCTTAGAGAAAGAACCGTCTTCAATGGAAGAAATCATCGATGATTCCATGGAAACTTTTAAAACCTGGGCAGGGACAAAATCCATTAATATTGAAAAAAAGATAGATAAAAATTTACCACGGGTCAACATAGACCCGTTAAAAATGATCCAAGTTATTAATAACCTTTTAGGTAACGCCATAAAATTCACTCCTCCTAACGGCATAATTACTGTAGAGACAAAATTTCAAGAGGAAACACAGGAGTTAAAAATTAACGTTGCCGACACCGGGCTCGGCATACCGGAAGAAGACCTCTCGAAAGTATTCACCAAATTTTATCAAACAAAAGACAGGGGCTCAACCGATATAAGCGGTACCGGATTAGGGCTATCGATTGTTAAAGAAATTATAGAATTGCATAACGGCAGAATATGGGTAGAAAGCGAAAAAGGAACCGGGGCAAATTTTATTTTCACCTTACCGTTAACAAACGAACTAAACAATGGAGGATAAATTATGGAGAAAGAAATAAAAATTCTTATGGTTGACGATGAACCTGATTTCACAGAACCTATGGCTTTCTGGTTTACGTCAAAAGGTTATCATACGACTGTTTCATCTGACGGTAAAAGCGCCCTAAAAATAATAAAGGAACGTACTCCGGATATAGTTTTTTTAGACCTTAATATGCCCGTTATGGATGGATTTGAAACACTTAAAAAAATAAGGGAAATCGACAAAACTCTCCCTATAGTAATTATCAGCGCCTACGCCGACCCCCGCAAAATAAAGCAAATGCAGCCTTACGGTATCGCGGGAATATTTTATAAAGGCAGTGATTTTAATGAAGGGTTATCTTTACTTGAATCGATATTAAGAAGACATAAAAAACTTCAAAAATGAAATCGGGATTTTTTCCGGAGTTAAAATTTTTCTTAAAAATAGGAATTCCCGGTAAAAACTTTCCTCTCGCGCCAAGACTTCCTCTTTAAAAACAGGCTAATACCAAATCTCTTTTCCCGACTATACCGACGATTTTACCTTCTCTGGTTACAGGAAGCGTATGAACCTTATTCTCAAACATCATCCTCATCACATCATCTATACTATCGTTTTCTCCCAGAACAAAAACATTATTTGTCATGACGTCTTTTACTTTTGCCTTTTTTTTCTCCTGCTCGGACATCTCACTAAGCTTTGGCTGAGTATCCCCTCTTTCCAACTCTTTCCATTCATAAATACAGCTTAGTATATTTAACATATCAGTTAAAGTAATAATGCCGACAACCTGGCCGCCCTCAGTAATAACAGGTACCCCGCTAATTCTTTCCTCAGTAAATATTTTAGCCACGTCTTTTAGCGAAGCATCCGGCGAAACCGTAATGACATCCTTAGTCATTAATTCCTTGACAGTCATAAAGCCTCCTTCTTATACCGCTTTTTTTATCCCAACCTGCTTTATAATTACAAAAAATTTTCTATCTTCTTTCAATTTTTTTACTCCCCTATTCGCCATATGCCCTAAGCCATTAGCTATATGCCATTTGCCATTTGCCATAAGCCACTAGCCATTTGCCATTTTCCGCGTTACAGCCACAAATTTTTATCCAAACTCCTGTACTGGATAGCTTCCGAAATATGTTCGGGAGTAATTTCTTCGCTTTGTTCTAAATCGGCGATAGTACGGGACACCTTTAAAATTTTATCATAGGCCCGGGCGCTGAAACCGAACTCTCTGGCTGCCGCCTCTAAAAGGGTTTTTGTTTCTTTCTTAAGCCGGCAATCATTTTTTATCTGTTTATGACTCATCTGGGAGTTGAAAAAAATATCATCGTTTTTGAAACGCTTTTCCTGAATAATTTTAGCAGCCTTCCCTCTCTCTTTTATATCCTTAGACTGCTCCTGCGGCATATTGTCGGAAAGCAGATTCTCTATCTTTATATTCTGAAGTTCAATATGTATATCTATCCGGTCTAAAAGAGGCCCGGAGATTTTGTTCCGGTATTTTTGAATCTGATAGCTCGAACAATGACAACTTTTAACAGAAGAACCGAAGAAACCGCAGGGACAGGGATTCATCGAGGAAATAAGCAAAAAACGGGAAGGAAATTTTAAATGGTTGGTTGCCCGGGAAATGTTCACAAACCCATCTTCCAAGGGTTGTCTTAACGCCTCTAACGAATTTCGCGAGAACTCCGGGAGTTCATCCAAAAATAAAACCCCGTTATGGGCTAAACTGATATCTCCGGGCTTTATGTTTGTACCCCCACCCACTAAAGCCACGCTTGATGAGGTATGATGAGGACTCCTGAACGGCCTTTCTTTAACTAAAGGGTATTCTTCGCTTAATAAACCGGCGATACTATAAATTCTTGTGGTTTCCAGCATCTCTTTAAAGGCCATATCCGGTAAAATCGTAGGGATTCTCCGGGCCAACATTGTTTTGCCTACTCCCGGCGGACCGATTAAAAGAACATTATGCATTCCACTGACCGCCACCTCTAAAGCCCGTTTAGCGAAAACCTGGCCTTTCACCTCATCAAAATCAACCTTATATTCCGGGCCTTTCTTTAAAATATCTTCTAAATCCGCAATGAAAGGTTTCTTTTCTATCATCCCCGACAAAAAGCTTATAACCTCCTCTAACGTCTCAACCGGATAAACTTCCATATCCCGGACTAAACTTGCTTCTTTAACATTAGCCAGGGGAAGAATTAACTTTTTACCTAACTCTTTAGCTTTAATGGACATGGGAAAAGCTCCCTTAATCGCTCTTATATTCCCTTCCAGGGATATTTCTCCTAAAATAAAGTAAGGGGAAAAATCGCAATTTATCTGAAAGGTTGAATTCAAAACCCCTAAGGCGATAGATAGATCAAAATGAGTACCTTCCTTTTTGATGTTCGCCGGTGCTAAATTTATGGTTACTTTTTTGGAAGGAAATTTATATCCGCTGTTTTTTATACCCGCGCGCACCCGGTCCCGGCTTTCTCTAACCGCTGTATCCAAAAGGCCTACTAAAGAAACACCCGGCAAGCCCCTCTGGACATCAACTTCTACTTCCACAGGATAAACATCCAAACCGTTAAAACCTAAGGAATATATCTTGGAAACCATCAGCCTTCTTTAACCCAAATAATGCAGTTAGCATTATTTGCCCTTAGGGTCGACTTCAAATTTTCCACAGGAAAATTTGAAAAAGTCGAAGTTACCATGGAAAAATGCAAAGGGACTTTTTTGTA
>JAGLUN010000019.1 GCA_023134705.1 Candidatus Omnitrophota bacterium
GATTTTCTTGAATGCATTTTTCCGGCTAACTACTATAATCCGGATGTAATTATTATAATTATCACTCTATATATTATATGGTTCGCCCTAGGTTATTTAGACTGGATATTATTCAGGAAAGATTTTTTTCAAATACTTGAAATAATCTGAATCGGTAGTTAGAATAAGCATGGAATTTCTATCGACGCTTTCGGAATAGGCCTCAAGAGTTTTCAAGAACGAAAAGAAATCAAGGTCTTCACCGTATGCTGAAGCATAAATCTCTATTGCCAGTTTATCTGCTTGTCCTTTGACTTTTTGGGATTTTTTATAGGCCAGAGAAAGAATCTGTTTTAATTCTTTCTCGGTTCTACCTTCAACCTTAGCTTTCTCTCCCCGCCCTTCAGACCGGTGCCGTTCAGCCGCGCGTTTCCGTTCGGAAATCATTCTCTCATAAACTTTCTTCCGGACTTCTTCAACATAGCTGACTCTTTTTATCCGCACATCAATAAGCTCTATACCGTATTGAGGTACTAATCTTTTCGCACGCTCAAAAATTTCCGCTCTTATCGTTTCCCTGCCTTTGGAAATTTTTTCTAAAGCAAATTCCTGAATCATATCGTCCTTTTTTAATTCTTTTTCAGACAACATCTTATTGGAAAAACGCACAAGTTCGATTAACTTATTGGAACTAACCAAATCTCTTACCGCGGCATCAATAATATCGTCAAGCCGGGAATGGGCATTCCGTTCATCATATACTGACTGGAAAAATTTAAGCGGGTCTTTTATCCGCCATCGCGCGGTTATATCAACCCAGATATTCCTTTTTTCTTTTGTCGGTAACTGGTCAGGATCCCCGTCCCACTCTAGGATTCTTTTATCAAAATAGGTTACTTTCTGGATAAAAGGGATCTTAAAGTATAAGCCAGCCTCTTGTTTGGATTCACCTATTGGTTTTCCGAACTGGGTAATTATTGTCTGTTCAAACTCCTTAACCACATAAAAAGGCGCACCGGCAAATAGAAAGATAAAAATAACGATTCCCAAAACTATGAGGCCGATACGCTTATTGCTCATTCTTTTCAAGATTTAACAAAGGGACCAGTCCTTTTACTTCAGGGTCAATCACGTATATTTTCCCTGTTTTCTGAACGACTTCTTTAAGTGTATCAAGGTAAATTCTTTTTTTAGTTACTTCCTTTGCTTTTTTATAGGCGGAAAGAACCTGCATAAATCTTTCCGCGTCCCCCTGGGCTTTATTTACTATCTCCGCAGCATAGCCCTCAGCTTCGCTTAGTATCTTTTCGGCTTCTCCACGAGCCTCGGGAATTTTTTGATTATATACCTGCCAGGCCCGGTTTATCATAGTTTCTTTTTCCTGCTGGGCCTCGTTTTCCTCATTAAACGCGGATTGGACAGATACTGAAGGCATTACTCCCTGAAACTCAATGGTTACTATCTGGATACCGGTTCCGTAAAAATCAAGTATCTCCTGCATCTTCGTTTTTACCAAAATGCTTAGGCCTAATTCCATCCTTTCAGTTAACACATTAGTGAAAGAATAATCTCCAACTACTTCTCTCATAACTGCTTCGCTGGTATCCCGCAATGTTTTCCTTTGGTTACGCACATTAAAAATGAACTTAACCGGATCTTTAATTTTATATTGAACCGACCATTCAATCTCTATGACATTCAAGTCCCCGGTAAGCATCAATGATTCATATTCAAAACTTTTTTTGGAATAACGCGTTTTTACTCCAGGCTCAAGGGTTCGATAGCCGAATTCCTCCCTGAACTTGCGTTCCACATTAACTTTGTAAGCCTTTTCTATACCAAAAGGGAGTTTAAAATTAAGACCGGGGTTTGTTATCTTTAGAAATTTACCAAAACGGGTTACTACCCCGACTTCATAAGGTTCAATTGTGTAGAAAATATTAAATGCAATAATTAAAATTACAATAGCGATAACGATTAAAGGAAAATTTTTGGGAAGCTTTAGTTTCTCTTTACCGAAAGAAATTATGTCGTCTGGTTTTACCCGTTCAAAATCCATGGTTGTAGTTTATCACATTAGTATTCAATTGCAAGTTAAATTTTAATAATTTTAGGTTCCTGTATTTTTGCCTTATAGTTTACCGATCCCTAGGTTTCCAAAAACACCGCCCCGGTTGATGCTGAAGTCACAATCTTCGAATATTTACGCAAATAACCGCTTTTTACTTTGGGTGGGAGAATTTTTATCTCTTTTCTCCTTTCTCGAATTTCCTGGTTAGTTAATTTAACCTCGATTTTCCTTTTGGGGATGTCAATAAAAATTTTATCCCCGTCTTTTAAATAAGCGATTAAGCCTTCGCTCGCCGCTTCCGGAGAAATATGACCGATACAAGGGCCGCGGGTGCCGCCGGAGAATCTTCCATCAGTTATTAAAGCAACATGTTTATGTAAGCCCATTCCTACAATAGCAGAAGTAGGACTGAGCATTTCTCTCATTCCCGGACCGCCGCTCGGTCCTTCGTATCTGATTACTATTACACTGCCTTTCCTGATTTTTCCGGCTAAAATCGCTTTCATTGCTTCTTCTTCGGAGTTAAATACACAGGCATGCCCCTCAAACTTTAACATATCCGCGTTTACAGCGGATTGTTTAACCACCGCGCCCTGGCTGGCTAGATTACCCCAAAGGACGGCAATCCCTCCTTCCTTATGATAAGGTTTATTTAAAGGCCGAATGATATCATCATCAAAAATAACCGCGTTTTTGGCGATTTGCTTTATGCTTTTACCGGAAACAGTATTATTATTTTTCAGCTTGGGGAGCAGCCTTTTTAAAACAGCCGGGATTCCTCCGGCATAATCTAAATCTTCCATAAAGTAATCTCCGGCCGGCCGTAAATTAGAAATATGCGGAGTTATTTTGCTTATACGATCAAACTCTTTTAAGTCCAAATCAACTTTCGCTTCATGTGCTATAGCCAGAAGATGTAAAACAGTATTGGTTGAACCGCCCAAGGCTACATCTAACATAACCGCGTTTGTCAAAGAGTTTTTATTAACTATATCCCGTGGTTTCAAATTTTTTCTTACTAACTCCACTATTCTCCGGCCTGATTCGTAGGCGATTCTTTTTTTCCGGCTTAAAACCGCGGGAGCTGCCGCGCAAAAGGGTAAAGAAAGTCCCATAGTCTCGATTAAACAAGCTGTGGTATTAGCTGTGTATAACCCCTGGCAGGCACCACAACCAGGACAAGCCTCTATCTCCAGATGAGCTCTTTCCTTCTCGGTCATACTCCCGGCTTTAAATCTTCCTACTGCCTCGAATGTATCCCGTACCAGCGATAACCGCTTTTTACCATAATGTCCCCCAAGCATAGGGCCGGCAGTAACAACAATCGCAGGGATATTTAACCTTAAACCACCCATTATCATCCCGGGGTTAATCTTATCACAATTAGTGAGCAGGACCAAACCGTCCAAACTATGGGCTCCGGCTACAGTTTCAATTATATCAGCAATCAATTCTCTCGACGGTAAAGAATACTTCATCCCTGAATGCCCCATGGCAATACCGTCACAAATTCCCGGCACTCCGAATATAAAAGGTGTTCCCTGAGCATTCTCTATCCCCCGTTCAATATATCTTTCCAGCTCACGCATATTAGTATGTCCGGGGATAAGATCCGTAAATGCGGAAGCAATACCGATAAAAGGCCGTCCCATATGCGAAGGGCTTAAACCAGTACCATAGAGTAAAGCCCGGTTAGGCATCCTTTCCAACCCTTTCTTTATTTTATCTGACCGCATCTCTCATCTCCTTATATTTAATCTGCCTTTTAAGCAGCGATTTATCTCTATTATATTTTCCGCCGGAGGCGGATCTTCCGCCTACAGGTGGATCCGCTTTGAAGGAGCCTATGGCAGACTATCTTCTATTATCGAGCATCCAGTATCCAATATTGAGTATCGCGTATCGAGTATAAGGTTACTTAAAGTTACTTAAGGTTGCGTAAAGTTGCGTAAAGTTACGTTAAGCAAACTCCACTGTATTACTATATTCTTTTATCTAAAAGGGCGTCCTTCGTCTCCTTTCGTCCCTCATCCCTCGCCTCTCGTCGTTTCGCTACTAATCCGCTCCCCCGAGTTTTCCTAACTCTATGCCTTCTTTTAAAAAGTCTTCCTTCCGTTTCTCAACAATTGAAACTTTCAGATATTTATCTATTAATTTTTTGGTATCTTTTATATTAAGCTGCTCAAAAAGAAAAGAAAATTCTTTCTCTAAAATGTCCGATACTTTATTTTTTAACTCCTGAGGAAGAGAATGAATCTGCCTTTTAAAAATTCCCAGAGCTTTTTTCCGTGTTTTATAAATAAATTGGTCATCAGTCCAATCCTCTTTTCCTTCTCCGGAGCAGTGTTCGCGAAGCCAGGAATAGATATGTTCCTTTAGGGGTAAAGGAAAATAATCATAAACTATATTCTGAAATTGAGTAGCCAGATGGATTTCACAACAACCAATCCGGGGGAAATGATGGAAAGCTTCGTTAGGTAAAGTTGAAGCACCATGCTGAACTGCTCCAGCCAAACCATATTCTTTCCTGCCGATTTCAGAAAGTGTTCTCAAAGTATCGAAATCTATATTGACTTTAGCGATTGAGCCGTCAGGCAAAACTGCTCCTCCGTGAGTAGTCCCGGTCTGGATGCTCATTTTGGAAATCCCCTTTACTCCCTCCATTTTACTCAGATAACCTTTCATAAAGGCTTTAAGTTCTTCAGACGTCGAATTTTTTCCTCCTACCTCGCCAATTTCACCTCCCACGGATATTTCCACACCTTTAGGTTGTAAGCTTCTTATGAATTTCGTAAATAAGGCGCAAATCTCATAATTTAATCTCTGCTGTTCTTCAACCGTGGATTTAGACAGATCCACTAAAGTAGAAGAATCTATATCGATATTATAAAATCCTCCTTCTATCGCTTCTTTAATAAGATCTTTTAATTGGCTTATTTCTTTCTCTCTGTTTTGGCTAAAATTTTTTGCCTTTACCTGGAAATGATCCCCCTGAATAAAAACCGGACCGGAAAACCCTTCTTTGATAGCTGCCAATAAAATAATCGAACTATACTCCATAGGCCGCTGGTTAGTATAATCAATCTCACTTCTGGCAATTTCGAAAATAAAACTACCGGCATTTATTTTTTTTGCCGCCCGGAATATTGCTCTTGACAGATCGAAAGTCAAAGTTCTTATATTCATCGCCGGAACAGTGAAATTAGTCAAATCATCCTTTGCCCACATTTCGTATAACGGCTGGATAGAAGCAAGAGTAATTCCTGATTTTAAAGCTGCTTCATAAGTTACCCAATAACAAAACTTTTTTAGCTGGGTATCGTCAGTTAAAATTATGGTAGCAACAAGATTATTCAGCATTTTATTTTTAAATAAATCCAAATCTCTGATTTCTAAATAATCGTCATTCTCAGTTACAATACCTTTCTTCAAAAGTTCATCTTTCGTCTTATAAATCATTTTCTCCTCCCTTTCTATGTTTTTAACAGACAAGTTCCGGCCGGTCCCTCCGCATTTACGTAAGAATTTTAATTAATTTATAATAATTGTCAATATTAATTTTTTTAGGCTTTATCGCTTCTTCTAACGGGACAACAACTGTTTTTAACTCTTTTAAACCAACGCATTTATCAGTCTCTCCTCTTCTCAAAAGTTCAACAGCTAACTTGCCTAAACGGGCAGCGATAATTCTATCTACCCGGGTAGGCCTTCCGCCGCGCTGAATATGTCCTAAAACCGCGATTCTTGTTTCCAACCCGGTAATCTGGGTGATTCTATCCGCTATATCGCCGGCTTTGGCCTTTCCTTCAGCAACAACAATTATCCAGCTTAATTTCCCTTTAATATTACCTTGTTTAATTTCTTCACACATCTTCATAATATCGAAATCTTTCTCAGGAAGTAACACTTCTTCGCATCCCCCGGATAAAGCAACCTGAAGAGCAATCCAGCCTGACCGGCGTCCCATTACTTCCACCACAAAAATACGCTCCAGGCTGTTTACTGTATCTCTTATTTTATCCAAAGCGTCAAGCGCGACATTTACGGCGGTATCAGCTCCCAGAGTTAAATCTATACCATTTACATCATTATCAATAGTCGCAGCAATCCCAATGGCCGGAATCTTGTATTTAGCAGCAAGGAAATGCGCCCCGCTTAAAGAGCCATTGCCTCCAATAATAATTAATCCTTCGATATTATTCTCTTTTATTGTTTTCACCGCTTTAAGCTGACCTTGTTCGGTTAGAAACTCCTCGCAGCGGGCTGTTTTTAAAATTGTTCCGCCTAAATTTATTATTCCGGAAACCGAGCGCCGGTTTAAAACTTTCAAATCCCCCTTTATTAAACCTTCATACCCCCTAAAAATGCCTACTGTTTCCAGGTTATAAACACAAGCTGTTCTCACTACTGATCGGATAGCCGCGTTTATTCCCGCGCAATCCCGGGTTAAAATACCTATTTTCTTCATTGCTTTCTACCTCTCATTTTTCTTCTTTTTTAAGCTATGGGCTTTAAGCTAATTAAAATTGTCATCGAAATATATTGAAATATGCTTTGCGAAATATCTTGAAATATATTGTTACTGAAATGTATGGCTTTTTAAATATTTTATTTTCCGCCGAAGGCCCTCCAGACGCGGGCAAGCGGATCCGCCTCTGGCGGACAATCTATTTCCACTTGTTTCAATTCATTTCTATGTATTTCAACTACATTTCTTCTGTACTCTGTTTTCTGCCTCTTATAGCCCGTAAATCGGTATGCCTTTAGTATAGATTAAGGTAAATTCGATAGTTATTTCCTTCTTCTCCTTAGGGCCTAAATTTAGCTCCCAAAGATTAACCCCTTCTTTATCCTGATAATTCCTCTTCACAGGTTGAGGATTTAATGCCAGATTCTTCACCACTATCTTATCCGTGCGCGGTACCGGAATATTATCTAAAATCTTTACCTTTACCGCTTTATTCTTTAAGTTTTCCGCCGTGATTTTGAAACTCAGGTTTCTTATTATTTTTTTCCTCTCAATCTTCGCGAAAAACGTCTCGTCTACTTTGTCCTTTATTTTTTCCCGCTTAATTTTTACTTCCCTGTCCGCGCCCAGATTAAAATTAAAATCTTCTCCCGGCTGTTTTTCCCGCAAATAGGTTTTTCCAACAAAATAATTGTCAAAATAAACATTCAAAAGGCCGCTTAAAAGCTCTTTGTCTGAAATTGTTTTACAAACCAAAAAAGTTAAAGGACTTATCTTCGGTACCGCATAATAAAAAAACTCTCCTTTTAACTTCTTCGAAAACAATGGGAGTGTTGTTTCTTTCTCCTTTGACACTATAGTTAACTTTTGCGGCAATTCATATTCAAAAGAAAGAGGAAGTTCTTTCCCCCGGGCATAAACGAAATTTGCCTCAGGAGGAGCACTCTCTTCATCCATGCTTAGATAATCCCCGAGGCCTTCCGCGATTTCCCCTGATTTTCCCAGAGAAAAAAGCACCCCTTTAGCTTCTCTCTTTTTATGTCGAGGCCTTGAAACATCCAAAACCCAGCTATTTAGATAAGGGATACCAACTCCTCTTAAAGGGATAACGTTGGATATGGATAAATCAATATTCTTCCAGTCTTCGCCTGTTTTTTGGACAATCTTAGAAAACATAGTTAAATTTACTTCTTCCAGATTTAAAGGGACATCAGCCTTATAAAAAGGCTGCCATCTGCAGTTATAGACTATATAACCGATTTCGATTTTTATTAATTGATCTTTTTTAGAATCAAACACAATCTCAATAACTTTCCTTGTCTTATTAAACGGTACTTTGATAGATGCCAATTCTTTCTCTAAAATCTTCATCCGCTTTTCGGTTTCTTTTATCTCTTTTTGTAATTTTTCCCGTTGTCTGGTGATTTCTCTTAAATTCTCACCCAGGAACCGGCGTATCGTTTCTAAATCGTTTACCTTTATAAAAGCGGTTTTTAAATCCACCGGTATCTGCGTCTTTGAAAAATCCACAAAAGAATCAAGGAAGCTTTCCTCTTTATTTAAAATGTTTCTTTGATTAAATAAAGAGGCGATTTCCGTTCTTAACTCTTCTATTTTCTTTTCCAATTCGCTTATCTTCTTTTGAGGAGCTTCTTTTAAAAATATTTCTTTGAATTGAACGCTGTATATTTGTCCCTCCCCCTGAATTTTCGTCGTCACTGAATCTCTATCCAGATTAAAAGGGTTTAATCCCAAAAAAAGCTCATTAAGTCCTTTTTTTACTTTTACTTCCGCGACTCTCTTAACCTCTGCCTGGTTAGCGAACAAAGTAACTTCTTTAATCCGCGAAGGGATTAAATCTTCGGCAAAAGATGAAAAAACGCCTAGAAAAAAAATACAAATAAAAGACAACAATTTTTTCATAATTTCTCCTTTTTTTAGAATAGTACCCTAAAATTATGTTCCTTGCTGCCAGTTGGCAAGATATTTTTTCTGCTGTTCGGTCAATTTATCTATCTTTATCCCCATAGTTGCCAATTTCAACCGGGCTACTTTTTCGTCGATATTTTGAGGGACTTTATAAACTTTTTTTTCCATATTACGGTAATTTTTCACGATATACTCACAACAGAATGCCTGATTAGCAAAACTTAAATCCATTACTTCCGCCGGGTGCCCTTCAGCACAAGCTAAATTTACAAGCCGCCCTTCTCCCAGCAGGTATATCCGTTTTGTCTCTGACCCTGCGGCTTTACGGTTCGACTTCAAAATGTATTCAGTAATTAAAGGTTTTGCTTCTCTTTTTTTAACCGCTAATTTTTCCAAACTATCCAAATCAATTTCCACGTTAAAATGTCCGGAATTAGCTATTATTGCCCTGTCTTTCATTAATAAAAAATGTTCCCTGGTTATTACGTTTATATCACCGGTAGCAGTTATAAAAATATCCCCGTTTTTAGCCGCCTCTTTAAGGGGTAAGACTTTAAACCCATCCATAGCCGCTTCTAAAGCTTTCAAAGGTTCAACTTCACAAACGCTTACATTCGCTCCTAATCCCTCGGCTCTTTTAGCTATACCTTTACTACACCATCCATAACCGCAAACAACAACGCTGCTGCCGGCAATCAGCTTGTTTGTTGCCCGGATTATACCATCTAAAGTGGACTGCCCTGTTCCGTATCTGTTATCAAAAAGATGTTTGGTATAAGCATCGTTCACGGCAACGATAGGATAGAGTAAGCCTCCTTCTTTCTCCAAGGCTCTCAACCTGATTACTCCAGTGGTAGTTTCTTCCGTACCTGCCCAGGGTAATTTAGTCAAAGCCTGTTTGTGTATTGTGGAGACTAAATCCGCTCCGTCATCAAGAGTAATCTCAGGATTATTTTCTAAAACAGAATTTATATGCCTGTAGTATGTGTTTCTATCTTCCGCTTTTATGGCAAAAACCTCTATTCCATAGTCAAAGACTAAGGAAGCGGCCACATCATCCTGGGTAGAAAGAGGATTTGAAGCGCATAATTTAACCTTAGCTTTAGCTTCTTTCAAAGTTATGGCCAGAACGGCAGTTTCGGTAGTAACATGCAAACAGGCAGCGATATTTACACCCTTTAAAAACTTTTCTTTTCCAAACCTTTTCCTGATAAATTCTAAAACAGGCATTCTATCCATTGCCCATTTGATCCTTTTTTTACCTTCGTTCCGCAGATTTTTATCTTTAATATCATACTTCATCTTTTCCGTGCTCCTTTTTATTTTGCTAAAGGCTAAAAAATCTTTTTAGGTCTTCCGTTTTATCCCTGTTTTCCCAGGGGAATCCGCCTTCTTCTCTTCCGAAATGCCCGTAACAGGCTGTTCTTCGATAAATAGGCCTGAATAACTTAAGTTCATCGGTTATTCCTCTAGGAGTTAAAGGGAAAATTTCTTTTACCGCTTTCTCTAATTTGCGTTCATCAACTTTTGATGTTCCAAAAGCATTAACCGCGATTTCTACCGGCTCTGCTACCCCGATACAATAAGCAAGTTGAATTTCACATTCCTCAGCTAAGCCGGCAGCCACAATATTTTTAGCGATATAACGGGCCATGTAGGAAGCACTCCTGTCCACTTTTGAAGGGTCTTTACCGCTGAAACAACCTCCTCCATGACGGGCCCAGCCGCCGTAAGTATCAACTATAATTTTTCTGCCTGTCACGCCGGTATCAGCGACAGGACCACCGACCTCAAATCTTCCGGTAGCATTAATAAATATCTTTGTATCTTTATCCAACAAATCTTTGGGCAACACGTAATCGATAATCAGCTTCTTAACATCGTTTCTTAATTTTTCCGTTTTAACCTCAGGCGTATGGTGCACGCCGATTATCACAGCCTCAATCCGTTTAGGTTTAGCATTATCATACTCTACCGTAACTTGAGATTTTCCATCTGGCCTTAAATACCCGAGCATCTTTTCTTTTCGTAATTGTGAAAGCCGCCTTACTAACTTGTGCGAAAGCATAATTGGTAAAGGCATCAATTCTTTTGTCTGGCTACAGGCATAACCGAACATCAAGCCCTGGTCTCCTGCTCCTCCGATATCAACTCCTCTGGCTATATCCGGAGATTGTTCCTGAATGGCAATAATAACACCGCAGCTTTCATAATCAAAGCCCATATGCGGATCATCATAACCGATCTCTTTAACCAGTTTTCTCACTGTTCTGGGTATCTCTACGTAACATTTTGTAGTTATTTCTCCGGCGATAAAAATAACCCCTCTGGTAACTAACGTTTCACAGGCAACTCTTCCGTCAGGATCTTTTTCATAAATAGCATCTACAATGGCATCTGATATTTGATCGCACATTTTATCAGGATGCCCTTCAGTTACTGACTCAGAAGTAAAAAGATTTTTCATTAGTTACCCTCCGTTTTTCTTGGCGTATAGTTTTAAGAATAATCCTTAAACCCAAATGATGTAATTGCATCATTTGCCCGTATACCCTGACGGGGAGGCTTCGCACGGGCCGGCCCGAATTTTCCTTTTAAAATTCGGAAAGGCCTTACCAGGGAAAAATGCTGCGCACTTTCCAGCCAAAGGCTGGTCTCCGATTAATGCAATTTTTACTACCCAAAAAATGCACTTGCATTTTTTGCCCATAGGGCCGCCTCCTAAATTTCCTTAGGGAAATTTGGGATTCTTTGGCGGGGTATGCCGAAAAAAATGCGCATCTTTTTATAATTGCATTTTTTCGGCTCAACGCAATTATTTAGGTTACTGAGAGTTATAAACATTCTGCGTTTCCAAGAGCATTTTTCCGGTTAACCGTCCGCTACCCGGATTCACCCGATGTTTCCTGAACTTGTTTCCCTGGAATTATCCGCAGAATTATTCGCTAAACCGGATTCTTCCATCCCCTTGCCGAATTCAGAAAACTCTTCTAATTTAGGCAAATCCTCTAAAAAATTCAATCCGAAATATTCCAAAAATTTCCGTGTGGTAATATAAAAAAACGGCCTTCCGGGAACATCTTTTCTTCCTGCCTCTTTTATAAGCCCTAATTCCAAAATATGCCGGGTTACTCCATCAACGTTTACTCCCCGGACAGCTTCCATCTCCGGTCTTGTTATAGGCTGTTTATACGCAACAATAGCCAGGGTTTCCAAAGACGCACTGGAAAGACGTGATTTGTTTTTTTCCCGGTACATCTTTCTTATCCACTCTTCATTGAAAGGAGCCGAACACATCTGGTATCCCCCGGCAATCTTCACAATACAAATTCCAGATCCTCTTTCTTTATACTGAGAAGACAAATTCTCTAATTTTCCTTCGATTTCCTTTTTGTTTAGGCCTAAGAGATTCACTAATTCTCTAGTTTCAATCGGTTTTTCATTAACGAATAAAAGAGATTCTAATATTGCTTCGATATTCATGTCTTTCTCCAAATATATACGATACAAAACACGAAAAGATTCCGGATTACCTTCTTTCGTAATAGATTTCGTTTAAAAGATCTTCCACCGTCGCCATCATATCAGGCTTTCTCTCGAATGCCTTCTTAATTAGAGAATCAATCTCTTTAGGGTTATACTGAAGACGTTTTAAAATTTGCTTTGCTTGTTGCGTGATCTCTTCATCCTTAAACGAATCTGCATTTTGAAGTGATGTTTTCCCTTTCTCCGTTTTAATAAGGGCGAATCTTCCCACTTTACCCTGCAACTGCGCGACAACCTGCTTAGCTTTCTGTTTACCAATGCCTTTTAAACTATTTAAAAAATTTAAGTCTCCTTCTTCAATTGCCTTGGCAATTAAAGATACCGGTTTATCGAAAGCCCGTAAAGCCGCCCGGGGCCCAATACCTGAAATGCTGATAAATTTTTCAAAGAAATCCCGCTCTAATTCTTCCATGAATCCGATCATAATCGGAATGCTTTTATTCTTTTCTATCCGGAGGTAATGATAAATCGTTAATTCTACCTCTTTCCCTAACTTTTCGCTTAGTTTACGGCAAACCGTTTTAGATGTATTTACTTCATAACAAATTCCAGCGATATCAATACAAAGTTTATTTTCATCTGCCTCGGCTAAAATACCCCTGATTCTTTTAATCATATATATTCTTTAGTTTTTGTTCGTGTGAAAAGGCAACAATTAAAGAAAACGCGTCAGCTGTGTGTTGAGATTTCATCCGCCTGTTTAAAAAATTTTCTACCATCCTTTTTACCTGAGAAGCAGTCGCTTTTCCTGTCCCGGAAATAGCTTTTTTAGCTCTGGTAGGAGAATATTCATAGAACTCTAAATCATATCGCGAAGCCAGAAGAGCAACAACCCCTCTTACCTGAGCGAGTGAACCTAAAGTAACCGGATGTTTATGATGAGAATAAAGTTGTTCTAATACTAAAATTTTCGGAGATGTTTTTTCTATCACTCCGGCTAACTTTTCAAAAATAGCGCTTAACCTTCTCGGTAAAGGCAAAGAAACCTTTGGGGTTATCTGTTCGTCTTCCAATAATTTTATTTCTAACCCTTTAACTTCACACACTACATATCCCGTAGTTCTCAAACCAACATCTATCCCAAGGACAACCATCTCTAATTTGTTATTGAACGCCCCACGGGCGTACCTCCGCCGTTAGCTCCGTTAAAAACGAATCCGCTTGTCCTTTTCTGGAAAACCTCGGGGAGGAAATATATCCGTTTTCGCCAAGTATTTATTATTTATTATTCAGAAAGAAACATTTTTTCCTGCAGGAATAAGTCGTCTATTTCCGGCTTTTAACTTACGGCGAAGTTTACATCTCAGAAGCCAATTTCTCTAAAATTTCATCCGGGATATCAAAATTCGAATAAACTTTTTGGACATCATCGTGATCTTCTAAAGCTTCTACCAGAGAAAGAACCTGTCTCGCTTCCTGAATGCCAATTTTTATCGTAGAGGTAGGAACCATTGTAAGATCCGCGGTTTCCCACTTTACCCCTTTTTCTTTAATAGCTTTTTTTACATTTTCAAAATCCTTAGGGTCCGAAAAGACTTCATAATTCTTCTCCCCGATTTTCACATCCTGCGCTCCGGCATCCACGCTTATGGTGAACAATTCATCCTCGCTAATCTGAGATCTATCGATAAGAAGGTATCCTTTTTTATTAAAAATCCAGGCTACGCTTCCGCTGCCGGCCAGGTTACCGCTTTTTTTAGAAAAAATATTTCTGACCTCAGCAGACGTCCTATTCTTATTATCAGTTAACGTCTCTACCAATAATGCCGCTCCACCAGAACCATAACCTTCAAAAATACAGGTTTCATAAGTCACCCCTGGTAATTCCCCAGTCCCCTTTTTTATCGCTTTTTCAATATTGTCATTAGGCATATTGGCGGCTTTTGACCGTTCCATAGCAGTTCTAAGACGAGGATTTGTATCGGAATTCCCTCCTCCTTCTCTGGCCGCAACGGTAATTTCCTTAATTAATTTAGTAAATAACCTTCCTCTTTTAGCGTCAGCGGCACCCTTTTTATGTTTTATACTCGCCCATTTGGAATGACCACTCATATTTTTACCTCCTTATAACCGACACATAAGTTATGGATTGATAACATCCGCTCAAAGTCTTCCCTGTCTGCTTACAACAAGCAAATGCGAAGGCCGGTAAGCCCCGAGTCCAAATCCCGGGTCAAAACCTCAACTGTATTCATGAACTTTCCAGAGCACTCGCTCCTTTTTTAGCCAACCGGTCTGCGCGCGCGTTTTTCTCTCTTTTAATATGAATTATCTCAACTTTTTCAAAACTGGAAATCATTTTTTTCGCTAATAGATAAAGAGGAAAAATATTTTTGTTCTTTACTTTGTATTCCCCCTTAATTTGTTTAGACAAAAGCTCACTATCAGAATAAACCCGGCAGCTTTTATAACCAGAATTCAAAACATCCGCCAGCGAAAAGATAAAAGCCATATATTCGGCGAAATTATTGGTTTGAACTCCTAAAAATAAACTTTCCTCTTTTATTAGCTTTCCGCCTGAATAAATAACATATCCGATTCCAACTCTTCCCGGGTTACCGAGAGACGCTCCGTCTACATAAACTTCTACCATCAGAGGATATCCTCTTTAATATAAAGGATTCTTACACAATTCTCGCACATAACCAGGTCTTTATACATTTTAATTTCATTTATTTGCTGCGCGGTAATCTTGATATGACAAGCTCCGCAATGTTCTGTATCCGCCGCGGCTATCGCCACGCCGGACCTGATAGCTATTAATCGTTCATAAACCGGAAAAATATTCCTGTCTATCGTATCAGTTATAATTTTCCGTTTATCTTCAAGCCCTTTAATTTCTATTTCCAAAGATTTCAGTTCCTCTTTTATCTTTCTCTCTTTTTCTCTAAAGTCATTTTCTGCACCTGCCAATTTTTCTTTTTCTTCATTTACTCTATTCTCCTCTTCTTCGATTTTATCAAGGACATTTATAACATCTTCTTCCAATAAAGAAACATCTGCTTTCAAAGACTCAATCTCCCTGAGTTTCACCTGATACTCTTTGTTCGTCTTCAGCTGATAAAGATCTCCTTGAGCTTTCCGCACATTCCCCTCTTTGGAGGAAAGATCCAACTCCAGCTCTTTTCGTTTAAGCTGCGATTGTTTGACTTTTTCCTGGAAAGAAGAAAACTGCTGTTTACGCTTTTCGAAAGCATTTTTTAAATCCTCAAGCTCCTGGGGTTTCTCTATATTTTTTTTCTCTTTTAAGGAATAGATCTCGGTGTCAAAGTATTGCAACTCTACTAATTTTCTAAGTTCGTCTTTTAAACCCACGCGATTAATTCTCGATTTTAATTTTTTAGATTTTTAAATTTTTATCAGCTGCCCTAAAGAAAAAAGCTAAAATAATACTGTTACACTGGTGGGCACAGCCCGATTTGAACGGGCGACCTCTACGATGTGAGCGTAGCGCTCTAACCAACTGAGCTATGTGCCCTTTAAAAAATATCAGACCACAAACCTCAGGCAACAGCCCTCAAGATATAAACAGCAAATTACCTATTTGCCAATAGCCATTCGCCATTAGCTACTTGCCATTTGCTATCCTGGGCCCGGGAGGACTCGAACCTCCGACCAATTGATTATGAGTCAACTGCTCTAACCAACTGAGCTACGGGCCCGTAAAAACAGTAAAAATTATAACAACTTATATAATGGATAGCAAGTTTTTTCTTGCCGTAGGAAAGCATGTCTCTCCATATGATATACTTTCTATACAGTAAAAAATTTTCTGATGGTATCAACTGTATAGTCAATCTCTTTCTGCTTTAAAAAAGGATGCATAGGCAAAGTTAATACTTTACCGCATAAATCCCTGACATTTCTCAAACCTCCTTTTATCTTACAACCCTTAAAGGCTTCCATTTCATTGAGAGCTATTGGATAATATATACGCGCTCCTATACCCGCGGAATTCAAAAATTTAAGAAGCTCGTCTCGTTGGCTAAAAACCTTTATTGTATAAAGATGGTATACATGATTAAACTCACTATCCGATACCCGAGCTCCGGTATCCAACGTTTCCGGAACCTGAATTTTTTTTAAGTCTTTAAAAGCATGTTTATATTTTTCGGCAATTTTTCTTCTTAAACTATTAAATTTATCCACATACTTCAGTTTTACTCCGAGGATTGCCGCCTGAAGAGAATCAAGCCGGGAATTGTAACCTATATATGTGGAATTGTATTTTTTTATTTGGCCATGATTTCTTAAAACGCCTAATAATTCTTTCAATCGCTTATTATTTGTGGCGATAAGTCCAGCGTCGCCGCAAGCACCCAAATTTTTTGAAGGGAAAAAGCTGAAAGTTCCGCAATCACCGATTGTGCCTAACTTTTTCCTTCGAAACTCTCCTCCAAAGGCCTGAGCAGTATCCTCAACTATAAATAAATTATGCTCTTTAGCAATTCTTACGATTTTATCCATTTCACAAGTCCGGCCGTATAGATGTACCGGCAAAATACCCACTGTATTTTTAGTTATAGCTGTTTTAATCCGGTCAGGATCGATATTAAAAGTAAAAGGGTTAATATCAACAAATACCGGTGTAGCACCACTGCGAATAATTGCCTCAGCAGTAGCGACAAAAGTAAACGGCGTAGTTATAATTTCGTCTTTCTGATCAAAATATTCTTTACCCTTTAATTCAATAGCTAACGCTCTTAAAGACAAAACCAAAGCATCAGTGCCCGAACCTACCCCTACCGCATACTTAACCTTTAAATATCCGGCAACTTTCTTTTCAAATCGTGCTACCTTGGGGCCTAAAATCCAGGAAAAATCTTTAAAACAGCTCTTTAATTCCTGTTCAATGTCTTTTTTTAAAAACGCATGCTCGCGTTCTAAATCAAGCATAGGTATTTTAATCTTCTTTTTCATTTTACACCTGTTCAAAATTTATTTAACCCAAATGATGCAATTGCATCATTGCCGCCCCCGAATTTTCCTTTTAAAATTCGGCTTGTGCCCGTTTGGGTAAAAGGTCGGGGTTACCATGGAAAAATGCCGCGCACTTTCCAGCCAAAGGCTGGTCTCCGATTAATGCAATTTTTACTACCCAAAAAATGCACTTGCATTTTTTGCCCATAGGGCCGCCTCCTAAATTTCCTTAGGGAAATTTGGGATTCTTTGGCGGGGTATGCCGAAAAAAATGCGCATCTTTTTATAATTGCATTTTTTCGGCGCAACACAACTATTTAGGTTACTGAACGTTAGAAGCATTCTGCGTTTTCAAGTGCGAAGCCTGCCCGTAAGAGTATGGCATTTTTCCGGTTAATCTGGTATATGTTCTCCTCTTAAAATAGCAGGCAAGGAAGAAACATCAATTCTTATGCCACCATCATGCTCTATTTTAATGGTATAGAGAGTTCCCGGAACAAACATTGTTCCGGGAGCCTCTATCTGGACATTTTTTATCCCCATCTTCTCCGCTTGCTTGGGATTTAACGCATACTGCCAAAATTTTTCCCATAACTTCTTCTCAAAGGGCTCTTTCGCGTTTCCGGTTTTATACCCCTGAGGAATCTCGTATGCCTTTGTTATTTCGTATTCTAAAGTATTAGGACCATCAAGCATAAAGACCTTCCAGAAAAGATACACGCTTTTCCCTCTCAACAAATCCTTATTTCTGATATAGAAATCATCAAATCGTATCACCAGCGACTGAAACTGAATAATGTTCCCGGGGAAGGTAAAATATTCCGGTTTAAGAGGCTTTCCTGCTGTATCATACTCTAAGAATTTAATTGTGGTAAGAGTCTTGTTAATTTTTTCATCGAATTGAACTTTAGTAACAAGTACCTCAGCTACCCGTGAATCACCTTGAAACCTGGTGATAACCTCCTTCAAAACCCGGTTCTCATTCATATAACGCCTAATATTTTGATATACAATAAACATCGCTAAAATGCTTATTACAATAACAATAATATAAATAATTTTCTTCATCGAAAATCTTCCGTTTTTTGTCTTTTAGGAAAGTATAAAACGAATTAAAAAAATAAGGGAATCATAACCGGTTTTGTTCCTTATTTTTAACTGCTCTTTTAGTTTAGAAAATTAACAAGTCAAATAGATAGTTTTATCTTTTTAAACTCCAATTGATTATCGATAAAAACCTTCCATATATACGGATCAAAGCCTTCTTTCTCCTGAATCATTACTCCCACTGCTTCTTCATGAGTAAGCACCGTTCTGTATGAACGGGCTGAAGTTAAAGCATCATACATATCAGCAAGAGCAACAATCCTCGCAGAAAGCGGGATTTCTTCTCCTTTCAAGCCTTGGGGATAGCCGGAACCATCCCAGCGTTCATGATGATAAAGTACTACGCTTTCTACAAGTTTGAGATATTGATTATTCCCTTTATCTTTGAGAAGCGGTGTAAGCATCTCTACTCCCAGTTCCGGATGTTTTTTCATAATTTCCCATTCCGAAGGCAGCAATTTTCCCGCCTTGAGAAGAATTTCGTTAGGGGTCCTCCACTTTCCCACATCATGAAGCATACTGGCATAACTTACATCATTGACATACTTTTTATTGATATAACTTCTAAAATGCTCTGTTTCCCCTAATTTCATAGCTATGAATCGCGTATATTCAGCTACACGATGGATATGAATTGCCGTTTCAACATTACCTACTTCTTCAGCCCTTAAAGCAAATACTTCCATGATCCCCTTATAAAGAGCTTCTCTTTTATTTTCCGCATCCTTCATTCTTGTAATATCCAGGAAAGAAGCCATTATCTCCGTTGTTTCTTGACCTTCAATTTCGATGCGGGAAAATAAAGCCTGAAGGAAAAATTCGTTTCCATTTTTTCTTTTCCCTTTCAATTCTCCCAACCAACTCTTTTTATTTTTTAGTGACTCAATTACATCGTTAAATTTTTCTGGAAAAGTTAAAAACTCCCGGATAGATTTTCCTGTTAGATTAGACATATCGTCATATCCCCAGATTGTTAAAAAAGAAGGATTAATATAAACGATTATTCCTTCCGTAGACATAATGGCCAAAGCATTAAGAGATACCTTTACTGCCATATCTTTAAGGATAGAATCTTTTTCCTTATCGAAATTATTTTTCATTTCTTCATAACCCTTTAAAACATCGGTTATAGACTTCTCAAGAATTTCAGGACATAAATGCTTTTTTACAAGATAATCACTTGCGCCTGCTTTCATCATTGTCACAGCCACTTCTTCATTCCCGCTGCCAGTTACCACGATTATGGGTATTTTAAATCCTTTGGCTCTTATGTGTTGAAGAATCTCAAGTCCGGTAAGTCTACTATGCATACGATAATCTAAAAATATTATATCGATATCCGGCCGGTTATCTAAAAAAAAGAGAGAATCTTCAAGGGTTACTGTATTATATACATCAAGAAAAAAATTCTTCATCTTTTCTCCGTAATGCTTATAAATGCTTACACTAAGAGAATCATTTTCGATAGTCAAAACTTTAAGCTTTCTTTTTTCTTCCATGATCCTGTCCTTTCTTTAAAAAAAATGCTGAGTAATAACCTTTCGCGATTTTCTTGTCACTATAAGAAAAAGTTTCCTCTTACGGCGCTGTTGCATAATAGCATCAGCGCCTGATTTCAACGATTTCCGCCGAAGGCCCTCCAGAGGCGGGCAAGCGGATCCGCTTTTGGCGGAAAAATTTGATTTCAGCGATAAAAAGCCAACGTTTTCAATCTTTGTAATCAGGCATTAATCGCTGTAATCAGGGACTGTTGCATTTTGCAACAGTCCCAATATAAATCCTAATTGGCAAGAGGCAGTTTCATTATTTTACATTTCAGTCATCATCTTATCGAATTCGTCTACCGCGACAGCCGGGGATGTAGTAAATGAAATACCGGTTAACCTATACAAGGCAACAGAAGCTTTCATCACCTGCTCTATATCGGAAAAGTTTACAATAAGAAGCAAGTCGTATCCCCCAAGCAAAGCATACATCGAATTTACTTCGCCGCCAAACTTCTTGATAAGATCCAGAGCTTTCTTAGTACGTTCACCAGTAATCTCTTTCAAAGACTCAGACGAATATTTTCCGAACATTAAAAACATTGACATGCTTATCCCCCTTTTTGTATTACGAAACCCTCCCATTATGCCGAACATTTATTTTAACCCAAAAAATGCGGTTAGAAAAGCGGATTATATGTAATTCGCTTTATTGATTTATGTTACAGAACTTATCATCCGCACAAAAAAGTTCACTGCATTTTCGGTTAAAGGTTTTTTCTTATACTTTTCTATGCCATAAGAAACGATTTTCACGCAATACCTTTTTCTTTAACCATATTCCAGATAATATCAAAAATACCAATTATCCCTAAAAACTTGTTTGCCTTATCTACCACAGGAAGTTGATCTTTGTTATGTAAACGCATGATGCTATAAGCTTTTTCTAAAGGGGTATCCTCTTTTAAGGATATAAAATTAGCTGACATCATATCATCGACAAGGATTAACTCCCCCATTGAAGGAACTCTTTCTAAATCGAATATATCTTCATCTACCTCCGCAAAAATAATATTTCTGAAAAGCTTTGACTCCTGAGATTTCAATATTTCTACAAGGTTATCAAGAGAAACCACACCAACAAGCTGTTCGTTTTCAGCAATTACAGGAATTAAAGGAAGGGCATGAAAATCTTTAAAAAGGATTAAAAGATTTTTCAAAGAGGTAGAGCGTTTTACTTTTATAACATCTTTTTTCATCGCTTCTTTTACCTGCATATGCTTTTTACCCTAAGGGATCTTACGCGAACAGTCCGTTGATTTCAATCAAAGTTTTTCAGGCTCGCTCTTAACAATGATTTCTCCCGCTTTAAAAAGGGCATATTTTGTTAAGGGCGGCGCGATTAATTCATTTATGATCACCGAAGCCAACATAGCGTTAACCAGTAAGCTCGCGAAATTTGTAAAATTCGGATTTTGAGCAATTAAAAGGCTAAGCCCGACGGTAACCCCGGCTTTGGGAAGTAATCCTAAGCCCAGATATTTCCTGACGACTAAAGGCGAACCTGCTACAATAGCTCCCATTTTTGCTCCCAGGAATTTTCCGCTGAACCTGCCCAGGACAATTATCAACCCCCATGCCCAGGCTATTTTCATAACTTCAAGATTAAAATGCGCGCCGGCTAAAGTAAAAAATACCGCGAAAATTACATCCTCAATGTCATCAATAACCCTGAACATATCCTTAGAATACCCGCCTTTATTTATTACGGTAAATCCTAAAGCCATAACCGCTAACAAAGGAGAAATATTCAGCATTTTAGTTATTCCCACACAAAACATAATCATTCCAAAGACTATAACTAATAGTGTCTGTTTTGTTTTAGCCAACTTGCTTATATTGATCAAGAAAAAACCGGAAATCCCGCCTATAATAATCGAAGTTATGATATAAATTAAAGGCAGTAGAAACATTTTCGATAACGAAAAAAGTTCCATACTGCCAAGCCATACCTGAGCGATACTGATGGCAATAGCAGTGAAAATAATGGCGATCGCGTCATCTAAGGCTATTACAGCCAATAAAGTAGTAGTTAAAGAACCTCGCGCTTTATACTCACGAATAATAGCCATAACTGCTGCCGGAGCGGTAGCTGCTGATATAGCCCCGCAAATTAATGCCATAGGAATACACGTTTTTATGAAAAACTCGCGATTGCCGTTAAATAATGTCGGGAAAAAACCAAAAAGCAGGATTAATAAAGCGACAAAAAGTCCCGCGGAACTTGCTTCAAAAAACGTTACCCAGCCAATATCTTTGCGTATTTTTTTTAAAGAATCAAGGTGAAAACTCCCACCAACAAGATAAGCAACTATCCCTAAAGCCATATCTATAATTACATTTAGATTCTTATTTATTAGCATTTCCGGGATGAGATTCAAAACTGAAGGGCTCAGAAGTATTCCAACAACCAGATACCCGCTTACCTTGGGGAATCCAATCTTATTCGCGATTATTCCGCCGAAGTATCCCCCGATTATTAATATCCCTATAGCGAGTAAAGGTCCTGTTTCCATTATATTCAACTAACTCCGTATCTGAGTGAAACCAGACAAATTTAAATTTTTTTCTTCCGGATTTTTTTACCGGTCAATTGAAATTATTTCAGCCAAATCATTTATATGCGCGGGCCCTACAAAATTACGGAATTCTATGCTTTCCTATACGGTGAGTACCCCTTTTTGACGAAATAACATTAATATTAAATCAAAAACTCCGATCATCCCCTCTAGTTTTCCCGCTCTATCTATTACCGGAAGAAAATCCAGAGAATGCAATTTCATTAAATGGTACGCGTGCTCTAAAGAACTATCTTCCTCGACACTAATATATCCTCTCTCCATAAAATCATCTACTAAGATTAAAGAGCCTACTTCCGATAAAATTTCCAGATCAAACATATCCGCCTCGTCCCGTTCCAAAAAAGCTATGGTTCTAAACGGGCCGGCTTTATGGGGCTGAAAGGCATCTATAACATTCTGCAAAGAAACAATCCCCACAAGAATATCTTTTTCATCTACGACCGGGACTAAAGGAAAAGTGTGGAAATCTTTAAAAAGGATTAAAAGATTTTTTAAAGAGACAGACCGTTTTACTTTTACAACATCTTTTTTTATTATCTCTTTTACCTGCATAAGCTTATCTCAATTCTTCAATATTGATTGTTACTTTATCATAACTGAAGGATTGCCAAACTAAGACAATTATTTTACCACAAATTAACGCGGACGGGATAAAAAATAAATCCGAAAGAGAGAACAGTCAATAAATCGTTACCCCTCGAAAACAAACGTCCCCTTATCCCCCTTGCCCCCTTTCACCTTTTAGTCACAAAAATAAGGCGGATTGGACTGGCGCCGGAAAAGCTGTTTTTATGACTTTTTGTACTTTAATGACTGCTAAACTTTTCATTTTATTCTATATAATTTGCGGACCTAAAGCTATGGTTCGCAAATCGTATAACATATGGAGATATCCTTCTCAAGAAAAAAAGATGTCTCAAGTCACTCATTGTTTCAGGAATAATGAATCATAGAGAGTCAAGATATCTTTTAGCTGATTTTACGGACTTGCAGGTTTTAGCCTTCTTCATTGTACAGAAGAGTTTTTCGCCTATCTCGCCGGCGCTAAAGAAGTTATCATTTATAAGATTGGCTGAGGCTTGACCTCAATTTCACCCTATAAATTTAATCGGGACGACATTCTATTGAGAAGATAAGACTGTTCTCTTTCTTTGTTGATGCATTTTTACATGTTCGCATCAACTTCCCCTACTACTCCTTACGCATATTTTCCCCTTTGTGTCTCATATTCATTACAGGCCTAAAGATATATTTTAAAAGGTAAAGATTTTATAGTAACAGGTAATTTGGTATAATAAGATTGTTATAAATCGAGGTGGTGTCAAAAAAAAGGGATATGAAAACATCGAGTTTAAACTTTTGACAAAACCACATATTATACGAGGAGGGAAAAGATGAAAATTTTTATAATTGGAACAATTATGCTGACTCTTGTGGCCCAGGGTACTGTTTTTCCTGAGGAACGGTTTGACATTTATACAGATAGCACTGCTCCTTCCAATAACTATAGTCCCAGTGGCTGGATGGGCGATTTCCGAGACATGAAATTCAGTCCCAATTCCACAGAAAATCCTTATTCCGGAAAAACATGTATAAAAATAACCTACACTGGCAAACGTTCTTATGGTAAAGGATGGGCCGGAATTTACTGGCAATCGTCACCGAATAATTGGGGAAAGAGACAAACAGGGTTTGATTTAAAAGGCATGAATAAACTAACTTTTATGGCACGCGGTAACGAGGGGGAAGAAGTTGTCTCCTTAGTTAAAGTCGGAGGTATTCAGTATACCCAAGTGATGGATAAAGTGAAATTCCCGGACACTGTAAATGTCTCCTACGGCCCTATGCGCCTGACAAAAGAATGGCAGAAGTATGAAATCAACCTTGCGGGCAAAGATTTGTCTTACATAAACGGCGGATTCTGTATAGTTTTTAATGCTTATCAGGCTGGAAGGGAACAAACAATTTATCTTGATAACATCTATTACAGTTATGATCCTTATCTGAAAGAAGAAAAAGTTAAAATAACCTTCCCTTTCTACGTATATGCTGATGCTTCTTCTCTGGATAACCATTTTGTTCCCAGTGGATGGATGCCTGCAACCGCGGCAGAAGACCTCGAGGCTCATATTGCATGTGAAGAGGAGCCTTTCTCTGGTAATTCCTGTATAAAAATCAAATATGAAAATAATTCCGGTACGCGCTGGGCTGGGATTTATTGGCAGAACCCTGCCAATAATTGGGGAATAATTCCCAATGCCGGGGTTGACCTTCGTGGCGCAAAAAAACTGACGTTTCATGCAAGAGGCGCCAAGGGCGGCGAAATCATCAACGAGTTTAAAGTCGGAGGCATCGCAAGCGGACCGCATACAGATAGCGATAGCGTAAGTATCGGTCCGGTCAAATTAACAAAAAAATGGCAAAAATATGAAATCGACTTAAGAGGCTCTGATCTTTCCTATATTATCGGAGGATTTTGCTGGGCGACAAACATTGATGTTAATAACCCTAAAGGTATTATCTTCTACCTGGACGAAATCCACTATGAGAATAAATAGCTTAGGGGAACAGATGTCTCTTTTTAACCCTTTTAACATGCCGGCAGAAAATCCCTAGCGAAATTTATTGAAAGTATCCTAATTAAGCAGCTAAAAGACGAAAGATTATTTCTTATGGCTCCCCCGCGAGGACAATTTTCGCAACTGGTTATATATAGAAAATAATGCCCAACGAATCTTTATTATTATTTTTTCGCAATGCTCACATTAATAGCGCTTGCCCCTTTGGGAGATTTTTCAACTTCAAACTCAAGCTCATCATTTTCATTCAAAGCGTCAAACTCAACACCCACAAGGTTATTCTTGTGAAAAAATACTTCACTGCCGTCAGTATCACTTATAAAGCCAAAACCTCTCTCGCGAACCAACTTTTTTACTTTTCCTGTATGCATTTTAACCCTCCTTTTCGGCTTTTATCATAAAGAGTAGAATAAAGCCGTTCTTTTTATAATCATCACAACAAACATTCATAAATCTTTTATCCCTTGGACCTCCTCCTTTCAAATAGTATTATATGACACATACAAACCCTTTGCAACTATATTATCTACAAGGGATTAAAAATACCGGCTCCCCGATACAACCACTCATCAAACTACATTCAGGGATGAGTTTTCATTTAAGCTTAGGGACATCTGCTTTAACCTGTCCCTTTAATCCTTTAACCACGAGGCATTTTTCCTTGTTACTCCGGTCTTTTACCCAAACGGGCACAGGCCAAATTTTCTAAAAGAAAATTTGGGGCGGCCCGCGCGAAGCCTGGCCGTTAGGGTAGTATGAAACCTCCCCGATAGAGAATTCGGGCAAATAATGCTTTATGCATTATTTGGGTTAATAGAAAGCGATGAAACCGCCTTTAATTTTATTTTGGAAAGACATGCGGCAGGACGGTTCGATAGAAATAATTATTTCTATTCCTTCCAATTATTTATTTTGCCAGCAATAAATTCACGACATTCCGAAGAAAAAAACTTGATAAACTGAATTCCCATGCCTGCGGGCATAGCTTTGCCTTGGTTGTTAACAACCGGTATTTCTCTGTTCCATATAACTTTTCCTTTTATATAAATAATCTCTTGACCTTCTTCGTCAAAATTAAATATAAGCTCCGCGGCAGTCTCTGAAGATTCCACTTTTTCTGTAGACAAAAACATTCCCCCTTCAGAAATATTATTTGTTTCTGCCCCCTGCCAGATATTCTTGCCTCTATATTCTGCAGAAAAACTAACGGAAACGCGCTTATACTTTCTTTTTTCTATCAACATAGTAAAATCTAATGGTACTCCCACATGCTTTGTTGCATTCTATGCCCCCACTCTCCTGTTTTCAAGCTAAATAGCCAACTTTTGTTTCGCGCAACGCATCCCGCGTCTTAACCCAAATAATGTAGTTGGCATTATTTGCCCGAAGGGCCGACCCCAAATTTTCCTTTGAAAATTTGGAAAGGTCGGGGTAACCAGGGAAAATGCCATGTACTTTTTTGTACAATCGCCTTTT
>JAGLUN010000002.1 GCA_023134705.1 Candidatus Omnitrophota bacterium
ATCTTCCGCCTACAGGCGGATCCGCTTTGGAGGAGCCTATGGCAGACAGTCATATACTTTCTTTTCCTTGGCGCCTTGGCGCCTTTGCGTGAGATTTTTTCTTATTTTCTTGATTTTTCTTTATCCTTTATTAACAGTGCCCATCTGTGTTCAAAAAAGAAATTCCTATACTATTAAATTAACGAATACAGGCAGAAGAAATAATTCCCAGGGGATTATCCGAAGCTATGCCGCATCAGCAGATGGGAGGAGAATTTTAGCAATCAGTATTTCCAACGCCAATTTAGGATCTACACCTTTTTCTTTTATTAACCTGTCTGTTTCCCAAATACGCCGGAAATAATTCTGTTTGGTTAACGAATCCGGGATGAAAGAGAATTCTTTAATTAAAGCACCAAGGATTTGCATCCCCAGAACATCAGTGTTTTTAAATTCAAGAAATAATTTTTCTAAAATGTATAACGTTTGCGCAGCTTGACGCCTTCTCACAGCAAATATTAATTTCCTTAAAGAAATATCTTCTTTAAAAGACTGAGTTTTTATTACTTTACTTACTTTTAAAAGATAGGAATAAAATTTATCCCGAATGACTTTCGCATCCTTTACAAATTCGGAATACTCTCTCTCGATTTCAAAAATAATGTAATTTACGGACGCTATTTCCTTCAAGGTTTTTAAAAGAAAGGATTTTATCTCCTGGGGTAAATCTTGGGTTTGCTTGAAAAGAAAAACTCTTTTATTTTCAAAAGAATAAGTGTAAATCTGTTCTTTTAATTTTTCCAGATTTATACCCTGGGAATATATAACAATAGTGTTTAACGAAGAGATATTCCCTTTAAAAATGTCCGTTTTTATTCTTTCTATTATTCTTTTGCGATAGGTAAAATTCGAGCTTAAAACACAAAAGCTTCTTTCGTTCATCATTACCAATCCTGAGAAACAGTTTCTACTATTCTTTTGGCGCTGTCGTCTATAAGATCTCTTATCGCTTCTGACTCCGGGATAGCATAAGAACCGGAAAGGAAATAAGTCGCTTCTCCCACAATCTCCTTCTCTTTAATTATTTCATCATCGGAATCATAAAACTTTACCTTGACATATAATCTTAACCTTTGTTCACTAACGGAATCGTCGTCAGTATATCTCAATGCTTCACGCTTATAATCATAAATACTGCACTCCAAAGTATAAGAATCCAGGGAGTTATTTGGAACCGTAAACTGCCCTCCCCGGATATTAAATTCGTTGATAACAGAATTAGTAAGTTTTTTTTCTAAAAGTATCGGATAGCTGCTGTATCCCGAATAAGCCCTGTCTTCAGAAGCTATAACGATTCTGTTAACCACAGGCTTTACATAAATACCGCCTTTTCTCGTGGAAAGCTGGGTAGTATAACCGCAACTACTAAGTAATAAAGACAAAAAAAAGATTAATGTTTTCACTCCTGCAGATTCTCCTCAGGTTTTAATTTTAATAAGCTTTCTTTCGCTTTTTTTGCGTAACTCGTGTCTCCAAAATCATTTACAATAATTTCGTAATAAATCACCGCGCTCCTTATTTTTTTCTGTCTTTCATAAAAACAAGCGATATCAAAATTCTTTTTTGCTTCCTTTTCCTTTAAAATCCTGAGTTTATTCTGCGCGTTCGCGGAAAAGTCCGCTTCAGGATATTTCTCGACAAACTCGTTAAAATTATCTATAGCTTGTTTACGCCGGGTATCATCGTAATCAACTCCCGGAGAAGCTTTAGAAGCCGAAATTGCTAATTGATATTTAGCCGCTTTCGCCCATTTATTTTCGGGATAATTATCAATAAGTTTTTGGAAAATATCGCTCGCATCTTCAAATCTGCTTAAACTGATAAAAAGTAATCCCAATTTATATTGAACCTGCGGCGCGTATTCAGAATAGGGAGCAGCATCTATAATTTTTTTGAAAATCTCTATGGAAGGATGTTCTGTTAAACTAGATAAATCCATTCCCAGCCATTTCGTAGGCTCGCGATTTAAATAATATTCCCCGATATTGTACATTCTTTCGATGATTTCCTGAATCCTCTGGCTGTTAGGATAAGTGTCAATTACTTTCTGATACTCTAAAAAGGCCTGATACGGTTTTTTCAATTCTCCCCGGCACCTCCCTAAATAATATTGCGCTTCAGCCGCTTCCCGGGAATCCGGATAATGGATTAAAACTTTTCGAAATTCGCGGACAGATACTTTATACTTTTCGGCTTCAAACCATTTCATCGCTTTATCCAGCTGGAACTTCGGTGTGGCTAAAGCAGAAAGTTCGGGATTCTTCCATTTTTTTGTTTTCGGAGACCAAATCCAGAAAGCGTGTGCCTCCTGAACAAAAAAACAAATTATTAAAAAAAATAGGATTTTCTTCATAATTCAGCAGCAAAACTATACCAAAACTTCGGATATTTGTCAAATGATTCAAATATCGGCGTTGAAGTACATAATTTAGGATCTGTTATACCGGATTTTTATTTTTTTATCCGGATGAAGCCGGTAAAGCTTGTTTTTTGATTTAATTAACGCGTTAGAAAACTTTTCCTTGGGGCCGGTAACGGTAACTTCAACAAAAAACTTATTTATCGAAAGAGAATACCACAATCCTTTATAAAAAAATTTCACATTTAACTTCCGCCATTTCTCCGGTAAGGACGGGCTTATTCTCAAACAATCGTTGTCCATAACTACTCCGGCAAATATTCTCATTACAATATCAATCGAACCGCCCATCACACCGGCATGAATACCTTCAGGTGTAGTTCCCCGCTGGGTATCATAAATATCGGATTCTAAAACATCCAAAAACCACTCCCAGGCTTTCTCTTTTTTCCCTAAAAGATGCGCGATAAAACAATGAACAACTTTGCTGAGAGTAGAACCGTGGGTTGTCCGTTTAGCGTAATATTCATAATTTTTTCGTAATATAGAAGAGTTAGAACGATATCCTAAACCGGAAAGAATGTGTTTTATTTCGGCTAAAGAAAAAAGATAGAATATCATAAGAGTATCCGCCTGTTTGGAAGATTTATATTCATCAGGGGATTTTCCTTCGGCTTTTAGGATTCTATCCATTCGCTTAATTTTAACGCTTCCATATTCCGCCAGGTACTCTTTCCAATTCAACTCTTTAAGTTTAAAATATCCATCAAATTGGGCGATGATATCCTTCTCGTTAATGATTAGCACCATTCGTTTTACAATATCATCCCAGCGTTTTAATTGCTTATCATTCAATCCGATCTTTCTAAAAATTCGTTTTCTCTGGTTATCAGGTAAAACTCCAATAATCTCTTTAGCTTTGAGGATAGTCCAGACAATCATAAAATTTGTATAGGCATTATCTCTCAAGCCGGGTTTAGAAGAAAAAGGATATTTTTCATGAAATTCATCAGGCCCCATAATCTTTTCGGTATGGTATCTATTATCCTTTTTACTGAATTTTGCCAGACTCGCGCCAAATTGAGCGATAGACAAAATGATTTCCGCGCCAAAATTAATAATAAAGTTAAAGTCATTTGTTGTCTGCCAATACTGCCATATATTATAAACCAGAGCAAAAGAAATATGTCTTTGGAAACGGCTGTAATCAGGGCCCCACCTTCCGGAAAGGGGATTTAAATGAAGGATTTGTGTTTCTTCGCTTCCCGAAGACGCACTCTGCCAGGGATACATTGCTCCCTTATGCCCATGTTTTTTCGCGTATTCCCTTGCTTTATTCAGCCTCCGGAAGCGATAAAGAAGAAGCGCTTTGGAAACCTCCGGTAGGTGAAAATCATAAAAGTGTTTTATGAATATTTCATCCCAGAAAATATGGCCTCTATAGGCCTCCCCATGTAAACCGCGGGCGGGAAATCCCGCGTCTATCTGGATATTATGGAGAGAAGCCGTTTGAAGAAGATGAAACATATGAAGGCGTAATGCCAACTGGCTGAATTTGTCTCCTTCAATCTGAATATCAAACTTATCCCATAGTTTACTCCAGGCATACTCATGGATTCTCAAGAGGATCTCAAATTTCGGCGCTTTTTTTACCGAAGAAATAGCTTTATCCAAAGGATCCTCTATCCCTCTATCTTTTGAGGTATAAAGGGAAACGATTTTTTGAACCTCATAAGGGTGTTTTTTTAAAGCAAAAAATCTAAACTCCTGCCCTATTCTCCTTTTTCCTTCCATGAGCCGGCGGGTAACGGTCTTTATAACCGGACTAATCCTTTTCCCCTGAACAAAAACGTTTATTTTGGAAGCTTCGGCAATTCCAATTTTTGACTGATTGGTGGCCATAAAAAGGTACATCCCGTTTTTAGCAAAATTTCCCGCGGACTTAGGGTCTAAATGTTTGGATTTCAGCTGGCGGTAACGTTCAACCCCGGTATTTTTTACTGCTCCGTCAAGCATAGACCTTACGGTAATCCAATCGCTATAATTCTCAGGGGTAATAATGTAATTAATCGCGGCCAAATGCGGAAATTCCATATGAACTAACCGGGTTGTCTCTACGGAAGTTATCTGTCCTTTTCTGTTTCGAAAACGCATTCTTCTTTTGAGAATACCTCTATACATATCCAATTCCTGCCGAAAAGAAAGAATTTCGCTTTCCGAAGGAAGAAACCACTCCCCATTCCCGATCCTAAAACTTAAAAAAGTCCAATTAGGACAATTAACCATATCTTCATTTTTGATCGTGCGTCCGGCAATATTAGTAGCCAGTTTATTGTAAACCCCGGCTACATAAACTCCGGGATAATGTATTTTACAAACCACTGCTTCCGGAGCGGCTCCGCGGGTAGCAAAATAACCGTTGCCCAAGGTACAAAGAGCTTCTCTCAAACTCTCGTTTGCCGGTTCAAAATACGTATAGCCAAATGTCCACATAGAAAACGTCTTCATAGCAATAATAAATTATGCGGTTAACACTTCTTTTTTCGCGGGGGTCAAATTAACCCAAATGATGCAATTGCATCATTGCCGACCCCAAATTTTCCAAAGGAAAATTTGGGAAGGTCGGGGTTACCAAAAAAAAATGCTGCGCACTTTCCAGCCAAAGGCTGGTCTCCGATTAGTGCGATTCCTACTTACCCAAAAAATGCAGTTGCATTTTTTGCCCGTAGGGCCGCCTCCCAAATTTCCTTAGGGAAATTTGGGGTTCTTTGGCGGGGTATGCCGAAAAAATGTGCATCTTTTTGTGCATTATGTTTTTGCTCTAAATATAGCCTACCTTTGAATTACTGCATTTTACCATTCCTAACTGCATTTTTTCGGCGCAACGCAACTATTTAGGTTACTGAGCGTTAGGAGCATTCTGCCTTTTCAATAGCATTTTTCCGGTTAATTATTTGTACACCCCTTAGACATACTTCCGCCATTAGCTCTGTTACAGGCTTCACCCATGCCAGACGAACATGCACCTTAAATCAAAGACAAATCTTTCCCTGCGCCCGGTAAATACGAAAACGGCTAAGAAAATACCGCCGTTTATCTTTAGGCACAGACTCAATATCTCCGGCGACCCCTATGTCAAAGCAGTTTTTCGAATAAACGTTTTACTTCTTCAGGGTTAGACAGGCGGAAATCAGCTGCCGAAGCTTTATCCTGTTCTGAAACTAAAATACCGACACCCCTCGCGCGTACGGATCTAAAAGCGTCCTCATCAGTGGTATCATCTCCTATATAGATGACTACAGCTTCATCCCAAGAAATATTTAAAGCCCGCATAATCCACCTTATCGCTCTTCCCTTGTTCCAATCAATAGCCGACATAATTTCAAAAACTTTCTTCCCCCGCATCAAGTGCAGAGAATTATCCGCCGGGAGATATTTTTCAACAATATTCTCAATCTTAGGAACTAATTTTTCTTCCACAAGACGATAATGCACAGCGACACTGAATTTCTTATTCTCGATTAATATCCCTTTAATGTCACTTAGTTCTTTTGATAAACCTTCGGCTATTTCAAGAATTAAAGGCATTGCTTTTTCTGCTTCCGGCTGAATCATGGAAAAACTTTTGCCGCGAATATCTAAACCATGACTACCGGCGTAAAAAAGGCCTTCAATGCCCACAAGGGCTTCAACGTCAGCTCTTGCTCTTCCACTGACAACAGCCGTGGTATACTTTCCAACAATTGCTTTTAAAACATCTTTCATATCCTGGGATAACACCGCCAAATCCGGCCTCTCAACAATAGGAGTAAGCGTCCCATCGTAGTCAAGAAAAAATACGAGTTTCTTCCCGGAGGAAAAGACACCTTTAGCACCGCGTGTATAACCGGGATTGATAATTACCTTTCCATTCCCGGTAAGGTCAACTAATGAATCCTGAATCTTTATATTTTCATCCCAGGCATCAAAAAGATAAACAGGCTTCTTATTAAACCATCTTTCAATCCAATCCGGATTTATATGTGATAAGTCGTCAACGACAACATCAGTATAATGGCTGATAAGCTCTTCTTGATTATTATGACGGGCTAAACCGATAACCAGGCCAAAACCGCCGTTACGGCCGGCTTCTACTCCGGAAGCGGCATCTTCCACAACAACCGCTTGAGCGGGAATCACCCCGAGATTGGACGCGGCCATGACAAAAATATCTCCTTCCGGTTTACCGTTGAGCTTGAGTTCAGCCGATACTTCTCCGTCAACACGGGTCGCGAATAAATCTTCAATGCCCGCGGATTCCATAATATAGCGGCAATTCTTAGAAGACGAAGCCACCCCAATCTTAATCCCTTTAGTTTTAAGCTCTTTTATTAATTCAATGGTTGAGGTATAAATTTCCACGCCTTTTTCTTTTAAAACCTGACGGAATTTAGAATTCTTTGTATTACCAAGCCCGCAAACAGTCTCTCTTTCCGGAGAATCTTCAGGAGATCCCCATTCAATATTTATCCGGCGTGATTGGAGAAAGCTTTTTACTCCTTGATATCGGGGTTTACCATCAACATAAGTAAGATAATCCTGCTGAGTGAATTCACCGAAAGCTTCACCATCCCGTTCCTCTCTTAACCGCAGATATTCATCAAAAGCGGCTTTCCACGACTGGGAATGTACTGAAGCCGTTTTTGTAACCACTCCGTCCAAATCAAAAATAACAGCCTTAAATGAGTAAGTATTCATACACATAACTCCTTTATCTCCTATACTGCAATAAATAACCGGTTATCAATAAAACATTTTGTTTTATTATACAAAAAATACGGACAATTTTCCAGAGTTATATTCTAGAGAGGGTCTTAACGAATTGACTCATAATATATGTTACCCATCTGTTATATGCTTTAGCCTCTAAATTATTTTGCCACCAAGGCACCAAGACACAAAGAAACAAGTTAATAGGACGCAGATTTACGCAGATAAATCAGGATTAAAAAATCCTATAAATCCGTACCCTGCCGATTATTTCCTTGAGTTATCAAATGCCCTGCGTCTTACCTCCGGGTTAGGTCCGAAGTTAAGCAGAAGCCCAACTTCTATATTTGCTGCCTTTAGATAATTTAATACTTGATATAGAAAATTTTAATAATCTTCTCAGTTAGCTCTTTATACTTTCCGCCCAGGCGGATTCGTTTACCCGCCTCTGATTGCTGTGTACAG
>JAGLUN010000020.1 GCA_023134705.1 Candidatus Omnitrophota bacterium
GCAATTAGTGGAGGGCCTTTGGCGGAGAATGCGGGAGGAGTGCCTTTGAACTTTAAAAAAAATAGTATCTAATATGGGTTTTAGTGTATACTTATGCTATATAAAAATAATTATGATTGCTGTTGTTGATTATGGTTTAGGTAATTTAAAAAGTGTAGCTAAAGCTTTACTGGCGCAAGGCGCGGAAGTGAAAGTAACCAGCGCCGGTTCTTATCTTAAAGACGCCAAAGCAATTGTCCTGCCTGGTGTCGGTGCTTTCAAACAGGGTATAGAGAACCTCAAAAGATTAGGGCTTTTAGAAGTTCTGATTAAAGAAATAGAAAAAGGCAAGCCTTTTTTAGGGATTTGTCTCGGACTCCAGCTTTTATTTACCGAGAGCGAAGAACATTCTTTGTCTAACGGCATGGATGTAATTAAAGGCAGGGTTGTTAAATTTAATAAATCAGGGGTGAAAATTCCTCATATGGGGTGGAATCAAATAGTTATAAAAGAGCCGCTAACCGGCAGCCGGGGAACGAAAGCGGGAAAAGAGAGCATATTTACAGACATCCCTGATAATTCCTATTTTTATTTTGTGCATTCTTATTATGTTGTGCCGCAAGTAAAGGACATTATCAGTGCCGTAACTTTTTACGGCGAAGAATTCACATCAGCCGTGATAAAAGATAATGTTATTGGTTTACAATTCCATCCCGAGAAAAGCGGTGATCTAGGCTTAAAAATATTACGCAATTTCCTTGAATTAATCAAATAATGCTTGCTAAACGAATTATCCCCTGTTTGGATGTTAAAAATGGAAGAGTCGTTAAAGGAGTAAACTTCTTAAATTTAAAAGATGCCGGCGACCCTCCGGTCCAGGCTGCTTTTTACGCTAAGGAAGGAGCCGATGAAATAGTTTTTTTGGATATAACAGCAAGCTTGGAAAATCGACAGGCAATTCTAGATGTGATTAAACGAACCGCGGAAGAAGTGTTCATTCCTTTTACTGTAGGGGGAGGGATAAAAAATTTGGAGGATATAAGGATTTTTTTAAAAAGCGGTGCGGATAAAATATCGATAAACACTATTGCAGTAAACAATCCGCAACTTATAAAGCAGGGAGCGGAAGAATTCGGCAGCCAATGTATAGTTGTAGCTATAGACGCGAAAACAAGCCGCAAGTCAAAATGGGAAGTATACATTTATGGCGGAAGGGAACCAACCGGGATGGATGTCATTGAATGGGCGGAAAAAGTGGAATCTTTAGGGGCAGGCGAAATTTTGCTTACGAGTATGGATCGAGACGGTACTAAAGACGGTTATGATTTGGAATTAACCAAAGCTGTTTCCGAAACAGTGAACATTCCGATAATTGCCTCCGGAGGGGCAGGGAACTTAGAGCATCTTTATGAGGCTTTTGTTAAGGCAGGAGCAGATGCGGCCTTAGCCGCTTCCATTTTTCATTATGGTGAGTATTCAATTCGAGAAACGAAACAATATCTTATGCAGAAAGGAATAGAGATACGAAAATGATAAATAGTTCTTGTTTTAGTCAATAGTGATGATAAAATATGACTAGTTTGAAAGTTAAGGCTCAAAAGATAAATTAAAGGAGATGATTTAGCCGGAGATATTATAAAGGGATAGCGTAACTATCCCTTTTTTTAGAACGGTTTTAATCAATGAGACTTGTATTTTTTCGGGCTGAGTGATTAGGAAAAACGCTTGGGCGAATTCCCGCCTGGCCTCCCGCTAATCGGGAGCGGTCAGGGACCCTGAGCGAGTGACGTAAGTCGAAAGGGGCTGGGGTTTGATTCCCCGCAACTTGTGGTGCTATGGATTGTGTGAAAATTAAGGCATTATTTACGGACTACATATCTCATCATACTTCTGATGAATTAGTTCAGGTTATAGAAGAGCATTTGTGTGTATGTGATGCTTGTCGCAAGCAGTTAAATACACTTTTAGAGAAAAAAGATAACCCGATGAAAGAAGAAGGCGTAAAGACTCTAGAGCATGGGGAGAAAGAGATTCCATTTGAAAAAGCGGCAGAAAAGGAAAGAGAACCCCTGGCAGGAGAGCAGGTAGAATCTGGAGTTTCCGAAAAGAGAAGCGCGTTCTTTCTGTATTTTATTTTCGCAGTTGCGATAATTTTTGCTGTTTTTCTGATTTTTCTATTTTTGAGATACTGATAGATTAGTCAAAGTGAAAGAACCCATTATTTTCGGTTTAGTCCAGGGATTAACAGAATTTTTACCTATAAGCAGCAGTGGACATCTTTATTTTTTAGAAAGACTGTTTCAAAAGCCGGACATTAACAAGGATTTACTTCCGTTTTTTGTTTTATTGCATATGGCGACTCTTCTCTCGATAGGTGTGTTTTTTTTTAAAGAAATAAAATTATTATTTACGAAAAAATTGCTGCTTCATATCTTTATTATTACTGCTATAACCGGGATTTTTGGGATAATTATTGAATTTTATCTCGATAATTTTTTCGGTAATAAATATTTATTAACAGTTTGTTTTCTTATAAACGCGGCAGTGCTTTTTAATATAAAAGTTAATTCTGGGGGAAGAACTTGGGAGAGTATGAAACTGAAAGATTCTTTCATTATTGGTATTTTGCAGGGTTTTTCGCCTTTTCCGGGGATATCAAGATCCGGCATTACTATTGCCGGTTTACTAAAAAAAGGATTCACTAAAAAAGATGCCTTTAATCTGTCTTTTTTAATGGCAATCCCGGTTATCTTAGGTGCGGTTATCCTCAAATTTAGAGAAATAGCTGTAAATAATTTGTTTACATTGAATGTGCTTGTGGGATTCGTCTTTGCTTTCGTTTCCGGTTTGCTTGCTTTAAAACTGCTCAAAAAAATAATTATCCTGGAAAAAATGAAATTTTTTGCGTATTACTGCCTGTTAATTTCTATCGGTAATTTAGTCATATGAGAATAGGTGTAAGAGAAATAAGCGGAGTTGCTATATTAGATCTGAAAGGGAATATAGATATAAACGCTTCTGCTTTTATAGAAACAACAGGGTGGGTGCTTAAATATAAATCCAAGGATTTAATCTGTAATTTCAAAGAAATAAATCTTGTTGATTATATCGGCATATCTATAATTGCCGTAGTTTATAAAAATGTACTTAATCATAAAGGAAGAATGAAGATATGCAATGTTCCTTCACATTTAAAGAATCTTTTTTCCATCGTGGGATTAAACAGAGTTTTTACTTATTATGACAGCGAACAAAAAGCTATCAGGAATTTGCAAGAGGATGCTAAGATTTACGAAATATTAAAACGAAAACTTAGAAGGCGTTTCAGGAGAATACCTTTTAGAACTACGATTGAATATAAACAAAAGTTTTCTCCGGGAAAAACTTTTTATAAAGGAAAGATATTGAATTTAAGTGCGATCGGAATATTTATGGTAGCCAAAAAGATATTTTCCATTGGGGAAATACTTGATACCCGTATAAATTTAAGGCCTGAGCCGGGCATTATAGAAGTGGATACCAAAGTGGTCTGGGTAGCGGATCGGCAGATTCAGCCTTTAGAATATCCGGCGATGGGTCTTGAGTTTTACAATATCGATAGTGATAAACAGGAAAAAATCGGGGGATTTATAGATAAACACCTTACTCATTCTTATACAGATGAATTTTAGATTGTTCCTGGGTGTTTATGTGAAAAGAAATAATTAATCTGTTAATCTTATGAAAATAATGTTTAAAACTTTGAGTTACTGTTTTTTTGCGGATTTCAATGATAATTCGGTCGCAAAAAAAATTATTGAACATTTACCATTGGAATCAAGTGTACAAAAAGACAGGGGTAAGATATGTTTTTTTTTAGGAATCGAAGTTCCCGAGGGCGTTGATGCCGTAGAGTTCAAGGGTGAAAACCTTGTTTATTCCTTGCCAAATAAGTCTTTGTGCATATGCATGGAAGATACTACAAAGGTAATGGATCCTAATAGCCGGGTATTTACGGTAGGGAAAATTTTATCGTTGACAGATGAGTTAAAACAGCTGCCATCGGGAGAGAAAACTAAAATATCCTTTGAGGAAAAGGAGGACCCGGATGACAATAGGATATTGAGTCAAAACGAAATTGATGGTTTGGTAGAGAGTTTATTAAAAAAGTCAGAGAAGAAGGTAAATAATTAGTTTTCATCGGCGAGGTAATGGTAAAAATAGTAATCAGGATAAGGCTTTTGACATCGATGATGCCAAGAACAATTTAACCATGCAAGTGAATCTTAAAACAGTAAAAATATTTAAGATAAACAATCGCAAAGGATATGGCTGTATATGTCGGAATCATCTTACTGAAGGAAAAACCATCTATGAAGCTTATTTAAGAATGAAAAAAGCATTAAAACGTAACGGCTATATATTAAAAGATTTGACCGCAAAAGATACAGATAGATTGCTTCAAAGTCTATGATATCCTTTTGTCCATGTAAACGTTGAAGCTTCCACGCCCATTTTAGTCTACGATTGATATATTTATTAAACGAAGAAGATATGTTAACCGGAAAAATGCGTTTGAAA
>JAGLUN010000021.1 GCA_023134705.1 Candidatus Omnitrophota bacterium
CCCCGTCAGGGGAGTGCGAAGCCTGGCCGTCAGGGTATACAGGCAAATAATGCTAACTGCATTATTTGGGTTAATATGCTTTATCGAAGAAAAAAAGTTTTTTTCAACCGGAAGATTAAAATCGCGGTTCTTTGCTGTTTAAGCTTTTTTCTTTCTCTCCATGCTTTTTCCGACCAAATATATTTAAAAAACGGGAGGAAAATAGAGGGGATAATAGAGAAAGAGGAGGACTCTTCAATTATTTTAAATATCGGCTTTGGAACAATCAAATTAAATAGAGAAGAAATTGATTATGTCGCCCGGGATAATCTCCAGGAGAGGGATTTCTTAAAACAAAAATGGAGGGATAAATATTTTACGCGATTGGAATTTGTTCCTGATAGGTTAAAAGATATTATTTATAATTTCAGGTATTTGAAACAATCAAGGAGCAATGCCCTAAGAAGCAAGCAGATAAATGATAACCTTCTCAAGAAAATTAATAAGCAGGAAAAGGAAATTAAAAAATTAGACAGCGAAATTAAATCTATGAATAAAACCTTAGGCAGCATAAGTCCTAAAGATGATGTCCTGGAATATAATTCACTAGTAGAAGACTATAATTATTTAATAACTCAAGTAAGATTTAAAAAAGATCAATGCGATGTGCTTAAAGAACAATCAGCTAATTTGCATAAAAACATATCAAAATATATGGATGATTTAAGCTTTTTCAAAAGGAAAGTTAAAGATGAAGTTTTCTTTTTGGAAGGAGGAATAACTATTGAAGAGAAGCTTTTTATCGCAAGGATAAAAAGAGAGATAGAAGAAATGGATGAAGATTTCAGGAAATACGCGGTCGATAGCCGGAAATTCGGTTCGCATGTTATAGTGGCAGCTTTATTAAACAATTACCTGAAGGTTTCTCTTCTCGTAGATACAGGAGCTAGTCTAGTCTTGATATCGAAAGTAATAGCACACAGATTAGGTATTTCTATTGAGGATAAAGACTCTTTTATTTACGTTACTCTGGCAGATGGCAAAAAGACCGAAGCCTATCCTGTTGTTTTAAAAACTGTCAAAGTAGGACAGGTTCAGGTTCAAAACGTTAAGGCCGCAGTACTGATAGAGGGTAAATCTATGAGTGCTGATGGACTTTTAGGAATGAGTTTCCTGGAAAATTTTATTGTAAGAATAGACGGGAAAAATAATAAATTAATATTAGAAGAATTTGATCTTTAGTTACGATACGAATTTAGGGAGTAACTATATCCGGTTGCGAAATCTATTTTGGCTGTAATTTCGACCTTGTGAAAATATTTACGATTACGGGTTAAAACCAGGGGAAAAAGAGATAAGATAGTTGGGGTCAGGTTTAAGAGTAACCCTTTTTGGCCTAAAAATCCCCCTATTTTCAATTTTTTACACCAAGCAAGGTGGTTTTATATATAATATAATAAAAGCGAGATGTTTAACAAAAAGAAAGAATATAGAAAGGAGGAGATTAGAAATGGATCGTTTGATGATATTTATTGATGCTGAGTATGTTATACAAAAAATGAAAGATTTAAAGAGCAGTAGAAGCATGATCCGGCGCAGAGACATCAGATGGGATAATCTAATAAAATGGATAGTTGGTGAAAGAAAATTAATTCGTGCCTATTATTATTCGGCGGAATTCAGTAAAACCGAAAATATACAGACCTATCAGGAACAACAGGAGTATTTTAAAAATCTCAAATTTAATTTACCTTATTTTGAAGTCAAACTCGGCAGGTTGGTCCGCGTTGGTAAGCTTTGGATACAGAAAGGACTTGATGTCAAAATTGCTTTGGATATGTTTTCTAAGGCAGTTATGGATCAATATGATGTAGCCGCGCTTATTTCCGGTGATTCTGATTTTGCCGAAGTAATTTCAGAGGTAAAAAATCGTTATGGCAAACATCTTGAACTTTATACTTTTGACCGTTCGGTTCATGAAATTTTAAGCCTTGCTCCGGATAGACATATAGTAATTGATGTCCAAACCGGGCGTAAGTTTCGTTTCTGGTCGTATCGAGATGGATCGTAGGTATAGATTGCGGAAAATAGCCCGCCCAAGGCGGGTCCGCCTCCGGCGGAAAAATCGAAACTAATGAAGAAAAAAAGATTGGTTAAAGAATCGATGTTTCTATACGGAAAGAATTCGGTTTTAGAACGAATAAAGTCTAAACCGTCTACTATCAAGAGGATATTTCTGCAGGATAATTTTGATGTCCCATTGATTATAAAGAGGACAAAGAATGCGGGAATCCCGGTAGGATATGTTTCTCCAAGAAAATTATTCGCGTTAAAGCATTCTAGAGACCTGCAGGGAATTATTGCTGAGGTTGAGCCTTTTAAGTATGTGCCTTTTGAAGAGTTAATCCTTGAATCCGGGAAACAACTTTCGCTTATCTTTTTAGACCGTTTATACGACCCTCAAAATTTGGGAGTAATCATGCGGACTGCCGCTTGTTTTGGAAATTTTGCGGTTGTAATTCCCAAACATAATGCTTGTAAAATAACCGAAGCAGTTTTGCATGTTGCCAGCGGAGCAGAAAATTTTGTGCCGGTAGCTTTGGTTTCAAATTTGTCAAACGCGATAATAAAGGCAAAGAAGTATGGATATTGGGTCGCAGGAACGGTTGTTGAAGGTGAAGATAATATTTTCGAGACCGAATTCATTTTTCCTTTAGGGATTGTTTTAGGCTCAGAGGGCAAAGGAATTAGATCTGGTCTGGCTAAGTTGCTTGATTCAAGAGTCTCTATTCCTATGAAAGGAGTCGCTCTTTCTTTAAATGTCGCCATGGCCGGTGCTATTTTTTGCTATGAAATAGCTAAGCGAAGGAATAATAGAAATATATAGTAAGATATACATCATACACTATGCGTTGTGCTCTATATACTATGCAGACGAAGGAAGGATGATAATCATGGAAAATATTTATTTGAGCCGGAAAGGTTACGAAAAGTTGACTGAGGAACTCGAAAATTTAAAGATGGTTAAGCGTAGAGGATTGTCTAAAGCCATAGAGGAAGCAAGAGCACAGGGTGATATATCTGAAAACGCTGAGTATGATGCTGCTAAAGAGGCGCAAGCCTTAAATGAAAAAAAGATTGCTGAATTAGAGGATAAACTTAGCCGTAGCAGGATTATTGATGATGAAGATATTCCTAAGGATAAAGTGTTTATCGGGGCAAAAGTTAAATTGAAAGACTTGGCTTTAGGAGAGGAATTTGAATATACTATAGTTGCCGAAGAAGAGGCTAATTTTGATGAAGGAAAAATTTCTCTATCTTCTCCTGTGGGTCAGGCTTTGTTAGGACGTAAAGAGGAAGAAATAGTTGAAGTAAAAGCGCCCTCCAGAATTTTAAAATATAAAATACTTAAAATCTCCCGCTGAAACTGCGGATAAAAACTTGAAAGGTAAATTATCTTTAAAGAAAAAAGGGTAGGAGTGAACAACTCTTCTCCCTACCCTTTCTTTTGATTTACGCAAATTTATAAATATATATTATATAATAGAAGATTATCTTCTGAATCTTCCGCCGCCGCCGCCGCCGCCGCCGTAACCGCCTTGACTACCAAAATCATCTCTTTTCGGACGCATTTTTTTTGCTTTACTCACTTTTAATGCCCTGCCGTTTAATTCCTGACCGTTTAATGCATCTATTGCCTTTTGTGCTTCATCCGAAGTATCAAATTCCGCGAATCCAAAACCTTTAGGTTTACCAGTAAATCTATCGGTTATTATTTTTATTTCTTTTACGTTTATTCCTTTTTCTTCGATTGTTTTTCTTATATCTTCTTCAGTAAGCCCAAATTCTAAATTTCCGATATAAATCTTTTTTTCGTCTTCCATTTCGCTTTTCTCCTTTTTACTTCAATATTCCTTCACGAACAAAATCCCGTTTAACGTTTTTTCCTTTTTTCCCTCCTTTTTTGAGATGGTTTAGTATAATATTGCCGTTCCCGAAATCTTTTGATAATTCCTTCTTTTTTACATTGGACTTTGAATTTCCTTAAAGCTTTTTCGAAGTCTTCATTTCGTTCAATTCTAACTTCTGCCATGATTCCTCCTATGTTGAAAATGTTATACCACGTTTTTGAGTTTTTTCAAGAAAAAAAAGGAAAAGTGTTCTTACCTTGAATTTGGCTTGCAAAATGTCTTTTTAGCGGATAGAATATACAACCTGAAGATTGCCGGATGCTTTTTCTGGGTAGATTCCGGGGTCTCCAGCAGACAAGAGAACCTGAATTATATTGTCGGGCCGACTCCAAATTTTCCTTTTAAAATTTGGCTTATGCCCGCTTTAATATGTTTATGCCGGGGTATAATCCCGGAGCAATTTAGCAGGAGCAATTATGTATCGAAGTGAAATTAAAGTATTGGATTGTACGATTCGGGATGGAGGGCTTATTAACAAACACGACTTCAGCCATGAATTTGTCCGGAAAGTATATAAGGCTGTTTCTCATGCCGGTGTGGATTATATGGAGATAGGTTACAAAAATTCGAAAGAACTTTTTTCTCCTAAAGAATACGGTGCTTGGAAATTTTGTGATGATGAGGACATACGGCAGGTTATTAAAGGCATAGAATCCGGAACAAAAATTTCTGTTATGGTTGACGTGGGACGAGTTAATCTTGATGATGTAAAGCCGGAAGCCGAGAGTCCGGTGGATATGATAAGAGTTGCTTCTTACGTTAAGGATATCGATAAGGCGATATATATGGTGAATCATTTTGCTGATAAAGGATATGAAACAACTATTAATATTATGGCAATTTCCCGGGATCAGGGGCCTGCATTGGAGGAAGGGCTTGAGCAGATTGAAAAAGAAAGTAAAGCCAAGGTAATTTATATTGTTGATAGTTTTGGCGCTTTGTACCAGGAGACTAGCGAATATTTGGTGAAATTATTCAAGAAGATCCTTAAGACAAAAGAAGTGGGGTTCCACGGACACAATCATTTACAACTTGCTTTCGGGAATACGATTGAGGCGATTATTCATAATGCTAACTATCTTGATGCGACCGTGTATGGAATCGGCCGTGCCGCGGGTAACTGTCCTTTGGAATTGTTAATCGGTTTTTTAAAAAATCCCAAATTTGACCTGCGCCCGATTTTAGACTTAATATCTAACGAGTTTATCCCTTTGAGGGAAAAAATAGAGTGGGGGTATATTATTCCTTATGCTATAGCCGGGATAATGAATGAGCATCCCCGTGAAGCGATGGCATTACGTAATAGCGATAAAAAAGAAAATTACCGTGAATTTTATGAAAGTTTGATTACTACGGATCTGGATTGAAAAAAAGGATAGGATTATGGATATAGAACAGTTCAAACAGCTTCCGGTTATGGGGATATTGCGGGGGATAGAAATTGATATGATCGAAAGCTTAGTTGAAACTATAGTCTCTGCGGGTCTTGAAACTATTGAAATTGCTATGAATACCCCCGGTGCATCAGAATTAATAAGCCGGATCGCAAAAAAGAGCGACAAACGCCTTACCATAGGAGCCGGGACTGTATTAACTATGGATGATTTACATTCGGCTTTGGACGCAGGCGCGACTTTTATCGTCCTTCCTACAATTGTGCATAACGTTGTAAACTACTGTATCAAGAAGGCAATTCCTGTGTTCCCCGGCGCATTTACTCCTCAGGAGATATACGATGCTTGGAATGAAGGAGCTACAATGGTGAAAGTATTTCCGGCTAAGTTTTTCGGCCCAGCCTATTTAAAAGAAATCAAAGGCCCGTTTCAAGATGTGGAACTTCTTGCCTGTGGTGGGATAACTCCGAAGAACATCCATTCATTCTTTTTATCCGGCGCGTCAGCTGTCGCCTTTGGCGGAAGTATATTTAGAAAAGAATGGCTTAATTTAAAACATCTGTTTCAGATCGAAGAATCTATAAGGACCTTAATCACAAAATTTAAACAATACCCAAAAAGTCATTTGTCACCGTAAAAATAGCATTCATCTGTTTACCCCGTTAGAGGAAGTCGCCGATTTTAATCCCACAGGGATAGACCTTCCTATAGCTATTAAGGAAGGGTCTAATCGGCGATCATTACCGCTTGAAGCTAACGGTGGTTTTTAGTTCGAGGTTGATCCGGCTTTTGCGGAAAAGCCACTGTCAGTGCAAAGTGTTAGAGAACGAAATTCTCTAACGGGGTTTACCCCGGGCAGATTTACATCCTAATAGTATAAGCGGGTAAGTTTCATAATCCAACTAAAGAGCTTAAAATGAAATTTGAATACTGGTTTGAAAGGGTAATTGATAAGCTCCAACGGCAATACGGCCGGTTCGCTATTGATAGATTGCCTTTATACATAGTGGGACTGAACGCCTTTGTTTATGCGCTTAATTATCTTAACCCGCGGTATGTGAGTCTATTAACCTTAAATATGGAAAAAGTCTTTCAGGGACAGATCTGGCGGCTTTTTACTTATCTTTTCATCCCGCCGATGACAAATCTTTTGTTTATATTTTTCGCTCTTTATTTCCTTTATATGGTGGGAAGTGCTCTTGAAACTGAATGGGGGAGTTTCCGTCTTACTTTATATTATTTGATTGGGATGATAGCTACTACGTTTGTCGCCTTCTGTTTTCCTGAGGCGCATATTAGTAACGTTTTTCTTAATACTTCTTTGTTCCTTGCTTTTGCCACTATACATTCTGATTTTCAGGTTTATTTATTTTTTGTAATTCCGGTTAAGATGCGATATCTGGCGATAATAACCTGGGTATTTATTGTAATTAATATTGCTTTCGGATCTTTGATTACGAAATTAGTAACTCTTGTTTCTGTAGTTAATTATGTCCTTTTTTTCTGGCCGGATATTGTCCAAAACGTGAAAACAATGCATCGCGGGTCTGAATCCTTACCCGCGTTTTCCCGCGTAAGCGAACATCCATTTCATAGATGCCAAATCTGCCAAAGGACGGAAAAAGATGATATAGAACTCGAATTTCGTACATGTGCCGAATGCGGAAAGGAATATTGTCTGGAGCATTTTAGAGAGCATAAGAGCATCGGGCATAGGGCAGAGGGCGAGAAGGCATAGCGCAAAGAGCAAAAAAGGCATAGGGCAAAGGGCAATAGGGCATAGGGCAGGAAGGCATAGGGCATAGGGCATAGGGCAAAGGGCGAGAAGATGCAAACGTAAAATGATAAATGTAAAATCAGCATTTTAAAGTGGGAGTATGAATACACTTTCCCCTTTTTCCTTTATCCTTATTCGTGTATACAAGGATTCGTAACGATTCAGCGGTCTGATAACACATTTCTTTAAACAAACTACAAACTACTAACAACAAACTACTCGTGGAGATTACAGTTCGTACTTGGTTTTGAGCGAGGGATTTGAGGTCTGACATGCGGGTTAGTATTATAAGCAAAGTAAAGAAAGAAGCCTTAGAAGGAAAAATGCGGGAATTAAATATCCGTGAGGAGGACATTGAAGAGAAATTTATCCGTTCCGGGGGCAAAGGCGGTCAAAAGGTTAATAAAACTTCGACTTGTGTTTATTTACGGCATGTCCCTACCGGTATAGAGGTTAAGTGTCAGCGGGAACGTTCACAGGCCTTAAACCGGTTTTTCGCCAGAAGAATTCTTACTAATAAAATCGAAACGCTTAAATTGGGAAAACTATCCGAGGAAAGGAAACGCATAGAAAAAATACGCAGACAAAAGCGTAAACGTTCTCGCCGGGCAAAGGAAAAAATTTTGCAAGACAAAGCCAAAAGGGGGGAAAAGAAAAAAATACGGGCTTATCATCCCCGGTTGGATGAACTGACGAATTAGTCTTCGCCATCAATTATTCGGAAAGCTGGTTATAACAGTGTAATTCAGGTTTTCTTGCCGTATAAGAAACTATGGAACACCCCATGGGGCAAGCCCGTGGTACCTGTATATACCCGCCAGAGGCGGGCAAGCGGATCTTCCGCTACCAAGCGGATCCGCCTTTGGAGGAGCCTATGTGGGTAAATCCGTAGTCTTCTGCGTAGGCGGATAAAAAGTCGTTCTTTTGTAAGGCACATAGAGCTAAATCATCGGCCGAGGTAATTTTGAGTGCCTGGCTTCGCCAGACGCTCAGTTGCTTGACATGACTCTCTAAAAGGTTAAAATGGTATAATACTGAAAGGATAGATTTATGATAAAAAAACCGCTTCTTTTAAAAATTTACGAAGCTGCCAGTATGCAAAGATGGAACGATCAAATTCGTCCTGTAGAATTGACTGAACTGGACAAACAATCTCATAAAATGATAATTGCCTATGTTTTAGGCAAATGTGAGCAGGAAACCGGGAATAAGGATCTCGATTGGATAGAAATAATAGAAGGAGGAATATTTGAATTACTTCAACGCATTGTTTTGACTGATTTAAAACCTCCTTTATTCCACAAAATAAAAGAAGATAAGGAAAAGTATCGACAGTTAAATGAGTGGGTATACCAGGCGATAGATCCGGTAATATCTGTTTTGGGCCGGGATTTTTGTGAACGTTTTAAAAATTATCTTTCGGATCCTGAAAGAGATATAAACCGTAGAATTATCAGTGCCGCTCATTTTTACGCTACAAAGTGGGAATTTAATATAATTGAACGGACTAATCCTAATGGGTATCTGATAGAGGAAATAAGGGATGATTTGCAGTCGAAACAAGATAAGTATCATGATTTGGCGAGTATGCAGAAATTGTTTGCGTCATCGCAATTAAAAGACTTCGTGGATATATGTTCTCAACTGCGTTTTCAGATACGTTGGAGTCATATAATACACCGGGTTCCCAGGACTTCAGTCTTAGGCCATATGTTGATTGTGGCAGTCTTTTCATATTTATTTTCTTTAGAGATAAACGCGGATAAAAAAAGGTGCGTTAACAATTATTTTACAGGTTTGTTTCATGACTTGCCCGAAGTTCTTACCCGGGATATAATCAATCCTGTAAAGAGATCAGTAGCAGGTCTTAAAGAGTTAATTAAAGATTATGAACGTGAAGAAATGGAAAGAAAAATATATAAATTGCTGCCTGAAGAATGGCTTCCTGAAATAAAAATGTTTACCGAGAATGAATTTACTGATATAGAAGGACGAGATGGAACCCTAGTTAAAGCCGCGGATGAACTGGCGGCTTTTGTTGAGACCTATCTGGCTTTAAAAAACGGGATACAGAGTGAAGACCTTGAAAAAGCAAAGCATTCGCTTTTCAAAAAGTATAAACAAAGAACTGTTTCGGATATTGATTTAGGTGAAATTTATGCTGATTTTGGGTAGGAGCAGTGGGAATAAAGAATAACTATTATATTTTCATTATTACTTTTCCTTTTCTTTTATTTGTTTTGTCTGGCTGCACAGCAATTCGCTATTCAGAACAATTACTGACTTTGAAAGCAATAGGTAAGAGTCAGAGAGAAATTCAGCAGTATCTTGATAAACAAGAGCGTTTGTTTTATCAATTGACTGAAGATATTAAAAATAAGCGGTTAAAACCGGGCATATCAAAAGTGAAGATTATCAGGACTTACGGTGACCCGATATTATCCAAAGCAGTTGATAATGATCCCTCAATTAAAGAAAGATTGCTTTATCGCCGACCTATGAGGGCTTTTACTTCTAACCGGATATATTTGTATTTTAATAATTCTGGTAAATTGTCATATTGGGAATATATGCCTTTTAGCGGAGGAGATCCTGAATCTTAACCCAAATAATGCAGTTAGCATTATTTGCCCGTATGCCCTAACGGGCGGGCTTCGCACGGGTCGAGTCCAAATTTTCCACGGGAAAATTTGGAAAGGTCAGGGTAACCGGGGAAAATGCCGCGTACTTTTTTGTA
>JAGLUN010000022.1 GCA_023134705.1 Candidatus Omnitrophota bacterium
GGAAAATTTGGAGTCGACCCTGCGGGCAAATAATGCTGACTGCATTATTTGGGTTAATTGATTCTCACTGATAGAGTGTTAGTGAAAATTGATTACGGCAGAAGGTATGATAGAAAGATATACACCCCCTAAAATAGGAAAAATCTGGCTTAAAGAAGAGAAGTTCAGGAGATTTTTAGAGATAGAACTTCTCTTATGTGAAGCTCTGGAAAAGGCTAAAAAAATTCCTTCCGGCACGACAGCCAGGATCAGAAAGAAATCCCGTATCTCAGTTAAAAAAATAGACGATATTGAGAAAAAGACTCATCACGATATTGTGGCTTTTCTTAAGAATTTGTCTTCTTCTTTAGGCACGGACGCCCGTTATCTTCACTGGGGGCTTACCTCAAGTGACTTGCTGGATACGACTTTTGCCTGGCAGATAAAAGACGCTACCCGGATTATCCTTGAGGATTTAAGTTTGTTGATGGCTGAAGTAAAGAAGAAAGCGGTGAAATTTAAAGATACTCTTTGTGTGGCCAGAACTCATGGTGTCCACGCTGAAATTTACAGTTTCGGTTTGAAATTCGTTTATTTTTATAATGACCTTAAAGAGGAGAAAAAGCTTCTTGAAGAGAGTTTAAAAGTAGTGACTTGCGGTAAAATTTCAGGAGCGGTAGGGACATTCGCTTACCTGGATCCGAAGATAGAAGCTTATATTTGTAAAAAAATCGGGATCTATCCTGCTGCTATATCTACTCAGATTGTTTCCAGAGAGAGAGTCGCTTATTATTTATCTTTGCTTGCTCTTCTTTCTTCTACTTTAGAGAGGTTTGCCACTGAGATAAGGCACCTTCACCGCATGGAAGTCGGGGAAGCGAAAGAGCCTTTTCATAAAGGGCAGAAAGGGTCAAGTGCTATGCCCCATAAGCAGAATCCTATTGTCTGCGAACGAATTTGCGGCCTGGCAAGGCTTATAAGAGGGAATATGCTGGTGGCTTACGAAAATATAAATTTGTGGCATGAAAGGGATATTTCCCATTCTTCGGCTGAACGGATAATCGTTCCTGATTCGACTATAACTTTAGATTATATGATTCAGAAATTCATTCCGGTAATCAAACATCTTAAAGTGAATCCTGAGGCAATGATGAAGAACATTGAGTTAAACAGAGGTTTGATCTATTCCCAGAAAATTCTTCTTGAATTGATGGAGAAAGGATTGACCCGAATGAAAGCTTATGATTTAATCCAGGGAATTTCTTTAAAAGTTATTAACAATGGTTCCGATTTTAAGGAGGAAATTTACGAGGATAAAATCATAAAAAAATACTTTACGGGTAAAGAGTTGAGTGAGATATTTAACCCTTACGAATATTTAAAAAATATAGATAAAATCTACGAAAGAGTTTTTAACTAACCTTTCCTTCCCTAATAAAATTATGATCTGGAAAATCGAAGTTTTTCCTAAGAAATATTCTAACTTAAAGGATTTGTCTTCTCAGATAAAAGATTTAGGGATAGATAAACCGGTTGAGATAAAGTTTAAAAAGATATATCTCATCGAGGCTGATTTTACCCGCCAGACAGTTGAAAATGTTGCCCAAAGACTCCTTATTGATCCGGTCATAGAAAAATATGTTATTTCTAAAGGATTCTTTCGGAAACAACCGGAAGCTGACGAAATTGTTTTAACTTATAATCCCGGTGTATGCGATCCTGTGGAAATATCTCTGAATAAAGCGTTAAACGATTTATCTTTAACGGCAAAGAATTTAAAGACAGCGCGTTTTTACAAATTCGAGGGATTGACCAAAGAAGAGATAAAATACGCGGCCGAAAAATTGTTTTATAACCCTTTAATGGAACATATTATGGAGTATACGAGTGTTAATTCCGGGAATACTTTAAATGCCTTTAGCGGCAGTGATTATGCCTTTAAACTTGAGAGAGTAAATATTTTAGATGTTCAGGATAAGGAGTTAATTAAAGTCTCTCAAGAAGGTTGTTTGTCTTTAGATTTAGAGGAAATGAAGATTATCCGTGACTATTTCAGTAAGTTAGGTCGAAATCCTACTGATTGCGAGTTGGAGACTATCGCTCAGACTTGGTCGGAGCATTGCGCGCATAAAACTTTTCGGGGCATAATCGAGTATGAAGAAAAAGATGAGAGATCATTGGTTTTAAAGAAAAAGACATTGAATAACCTTCTTAAAAATACGGTAATGAAGGCCACAGATGAGATTGCGTCTGATTTCTGTGTTTCTGTATTTCATGATAACTCGGGAGTCGTCAGGTTTAATGAAGAGTATAATCTTTGTTTTAAAGTAGAAACTCATAATCATCCTTCCAGTTTAGAACCTTATGGAGGCGCGTCCACCGGATTGGGCGGAGTGATCCGGGATATTTTAGGGACAGGGTGTGCGGCAAAGCCTGTAGCATCTATAGATGTTTTTTGTTTTTCTCCCTGGAGAATCCCTTACCGGGATTTGCCCAAGGGGCTTTTGCATCCTAAAAGAATTATCAAAGGTGTGGTAAAAGGGGTCAGGGATTATGGTAATAGAATGGGTATCCCTATTGTATCCGGAGCGGTTGTTTTTGATGAGAGGTTTTTAGGTAACCCTTTGGTTTATTGCGGTACACTTGGACTGATGCCTAAAGATAAATCTTTTAAGGAAGTAAGAGATGGTGATCTAGTTGTTCTTTGCGGAGCAAAAACCGGGCGTGACGGGATTCACGGCGCTACTTTTTCTTCCACGGAATTGGATGAGAAAACTATTGGTTTAACTTCCGCGGTTCAGATAGGTAACCCTATTGAAGAGAAGAAATTAACTGAGGCGATTTTAAGAGCCCGGGACGAAGATTTGTTTACTGCGATAACTGATTGCGGCGCCGGAGGTTTAAGCAGCGCGGTTAGTGAATTAAGTGAAAAACATGGAGCTAATGTTTATTTGGAGAAAGTCCCTTTGAAGTATAGAGGATTAAGTTATACCGAGATTTGGATTTCCGAATCTCAAGAACGGATGGTATTTTTTACTCAGAAAGATAAATTAGACAAGCTTGGAGAGATATTCGCCGAAGAGGAAGTAGAAATCACGGTCATCGGTGAGGTTGTTTCCAATAAAAAACTTACTCTTTTTTATAGAGGTAAGGAAGTCGCTTGTCTGGATTTGGATTTTCTTTTTAATATTCCCCGCCTTAAAAAGAAAGCTTTTTGGGTAAGCAAAGAAGAGAAGGATATAAAACTTAAAGATAGGGAGAATTATAATGAAGATTTGAAAAACTTGCTTTCTTCACCTAATATCTCTCCTAAGGATTGGATTATTACCGAATATGACCATGAGGTCCAGGCCGGAAGTGTGACTAAACCTTTTCTGGGGATAAGAAACAGAGCGGTGAGTGATGCCGGCATAATCCGTCCTGACTTAGAAAGTGAATCTTGCGCTGTTATTGGTTTAGGGATAAACCCTTTTTATTCTGATATTGATCCTTACTGGATGGCTGCCTGTTGTATAGATGAAGCTATAAGAAACCTGATTTCTGCAGGCGGCTCATTGGAGAGGACTTTCCTTTTAGATAATTTCAGCTGGGGGTCTCCTCAGGATCCGGAAGTTTTAGGCGCTCTTGTGAAAGCGAGTTTTGCCTGTTATGATTTCGCTAAACTTTTCGGTACACCTTTTATATCGGGAAAGGATAGTTTATATAACGAATATATTGTAGAAGGAAAAAGGATAACTATCCCCGGGACGCTTTTGATTTCCGCGGTTTCGATAATCGATGATGTTGGAAAGACTATAAGTAATCATTTCAGGGAAGAAGGCAATTTGATTTATATTGTGGGATTAACTAAGGCAGAATTAGG
>JAGLUN010000023.1 GCA_023134705.1 Candidatus Omnitrophota bacterium
AAAAATGCCCGGGACATTTTTTCTAAATTAAGCAAGGCAATAGATATGGGGCTGGTAAGTTCCTGTCACGATTGTTCAGAAGGCGGACTGGCAGTAGCTATAGCTGAGATGTGCATGGGGTCTTTTTTAGGAGCATCGGTATTTTTGGAAGAAGCTGTCAAAGAAAAAGGCCTTCTTAATTATGAAACTCTTTTTAGCGAATCACCTTCAAGGTTTATTGTGGAAGTAAGAAAAGATAAGAAAGATGAATTCCAAGCCCGGTTAAAGGATGTTCCCCTCGGGTTGCTCGGATGTGTATCTAAGGAAGAGAAGCTGGTCTTTTATGGAACAGAGGCAAAAGGAATAATGAACCTTTCTTTAAAAGAGATTGAAGAATCCTGGTTTTCCGCCTTTGGAGAGTTTAGATGAAGCCCGGAGTTTTGATTTTAAGAACAGCAGGCACGAATTGTGATAAAGAGACCGAATTCGCTTTTAATCTGGCCGGAGCAAAAACAGAGCGTCTTCATATAAACCGGATAAAAGAAAAAAATAATATATCTGATTTCCAGATTATTTGTCTGCCCGGAGGATTTACTTATGGCGACAATTTAGGCGCCGGAAAGATTTTTTCTCTGGAGATTCTTTTATGGTTTAAAGAAAGCTTAAAAGAATTTTTAAAAAAAGGGGGTTTAATCCTGGGTATATGTAACGGGTTTCAGGTCCTTGTTAAAACCGGGATTTTGCCGGACTTAGACTTTGAACAGAAAGTAACGCTTAGTTTTAACGATTCATCGCGCTTTGAGGATAGATGGACATTCCTTAGGTTATCGGTTACCTCCGGTGAGCAAACTCCCGGAGCCAATGCCCGGGAGCCGGCAGGTAAAAATATATGGTTCAGGGGGCTTCCCGAGATTATAAATTTGCCCGTAGCCCATGGAGAAGGTAAGTTCTATGCACAAGGAGATATTTTAGATACAATAGAAAGAGGTAACCAGGTAGTTTTAAGATATACCGACAAAAACGGAAAGTTGGCCGGCTATCCTGATAATCCCAACGGGTCTTTAAACAATATCGCCGGGATAACCGATAAAGAAGGTAAAGTCTTGGGGCTTATGCCTCACCCGGAAAGATTCATTTTTAAACATCACTATCCTTATTGGCGGAAAGAAGATGTTTATCCTTTCGGAAAAAAGATATTTGAAAACGCCGTAAATTATTTCAAATAAACATAGAAAACGATAAGTATAGATTGTAGTTGGTAGTTTGTTGTTAGTAGTTGGTTTTGAGAGAAAATAACCAACTATAATCTAGTGTCATTGTGTCTTAGTGGCAAAAAAAGGTATCTTTTCTCAGGTCTGTAGTCTGAGGTCTGAGGTCTCAAGTCTGTTATCTGTAGTCTGATGTCTGATGTCTGATGTCTGATTTAAAAATGGCTAAGAAATTAACTTATAAAGATTCGGGGGTGAGTATAAAAGACGGGGAAGGTTTTGTCTCGACTGTTAAAACTTTATTCCCGGAAATGAAAAAAGGAAGTCTTTCCGCTTTTGGTTCGCTTTTTAATTTAAAGCCGGTTCTGAAAAAGTATAAAAATCCTTTTTTAGTGTCTTCGGCTGACGGTGTGGGCACGAAGTTAAAAATTGCGCAATTTCTCGGTATTCATAATACTGTAGGCGTTGATTTGGTTGCTATGAATGTGAATGATCTGGTGGTTTTAGGGGCAAAGCCTTTATTCTTCTTGGACTACATTGCCTGCGGGAAGCTGGATATGAACACTTTAAAAGAAGTTATGAAAGGGATAAAGAAAGGATTGAAAGAATCCGATTGTTTACTTTCCGGGGGAGAGACCGCGGAGATGCCCGGGATGTATGATAAAGATGAATACGATTTAGCCGGTTTTTGTGTGGGTATAGTAGATAGAGATAAGATAGTTAAGGGAAAGAATATTAAACAGGGTAATGTAATAATAGGTTTAGCTTCTAACGGCCTTCATTCCAACGGCTTTTCTTTGGTAAGGAAAGTGTTTAATGATAAAGAAATAAAACGGTATGCCGGGGAATTACTTAAGCCTACCCGAATATACGTAAGACCCGTATTATCTTTATTATCTGTTATCCGCTATCCGTTATCCGCTGTAAAAGGCATTGCTCACATTACCGGAGGCGCATTTTATAATAAAGCGACAAAAATTTTGCCGGAAAATTATGGAATGGCTATTGATAAAAAAAGTTGGCCTGTTCCATCTATTTTCAGAATGATTCAGCAAAAAGGTAACGTAGAAGAAAAAGAGATGTATTCGGTGTTTAACATGGGAATCGGTATGATTATTGTAATACAGGCAGCCTATATAAAACGCGCGCTCTCCATTCTCAACAGATACGGGAAGAGTTTTCTTATTGGTGAAGTTGTAAAATCTAAGTCTAAGCTGCTCTGGAGTAAGTGATAGTGTTGAGTCCGGCCGTAGACGTTTTTACTCATAACGCATAAGACATGCAGAAGATGAAAGTATTAGTCATTGGTTCAGGAGCAAGAGAGCATTGTTTAGCTTGCAAGATAGCTCAGTCTCCATTGGTAGGGAAGATATATTGCGCTCCGGGAAACGGGGGAACGGCCCTGGTTGCCGAAAATATAGATATCAGGGCCGCGGATATAGATTCTTTAGCGAGGTTTGCTTTAAAAGAAAGGATTGACTTAACTGTTGTCGGTCCGGAACTCCCTTTGGTAGAAGGAGTTGTAGACAGGTTTGAGAATAAAGGATTGAAGATTTTTGGCCCCGGGAAAGAACTTGCTTATTTAGAAGGAAGTAAAGTTTTTGCCAAACAGATGATGAAGAAGTTTGGTATCCCTACAGCGGATTTTAGGATTTTTGATAATCCTCAGAAAGCGAAAACTTATATAAAAGAAAAAGGCGCCCCGATAGTTTTAAAAGCAGACGGGTTAGCCGCGGGAAAAGGAGTAATTGTAGCTAAGTCTATAGAGGAAGCCCTGGAAGCGGTAGATTTAATTATGGTAAAGAAGAAGTTTGCTGAAGCAGGAAACAGGATTGTTGTTGAAGATTGTTTGGAAGGAGAAGAAGCTTCTATCCTTATTTTTACTGATGGTAAAAGCATTGTTCCTTTAGTAAGCTCCCAGGATCATAAACCTATTTTTGACGGCGATCTGGGGCCTAATACCGGGGGTATGGGAGCTTATTCTCCGGCACCGGTAGTAGAAGAGGTGGTTTTTGAAGAGTTAAATAAAAATATATTTTATCCCTTAATACAGGGATTAAGAGACGAAGGAAAAGTTTATAAAGGTGTGCTTTACGCGGGATTGATGATAAAAGACAGATGCCCGTATGTCTTGGAGTTTAATGTAAGATTCGGTGATCCGGAAACCCAGGTGATTTTACCTAAATTAAAAAGCGATTTAGTGGAAGTTATGTTAAAGACAGTTGAAGGGGATCTGGTAGATGTAAATTTGGATTGGGATCAAAGATTTTGTTTAGGAGTGGTTTTAACTTCCGGGGGCTATCCCGGGAATTATATCAAAGGTAAAACAATTACTGGTTTAGATAAATTAAAGAATGAGAAAGATATTTTTGTTTTTCACGCCGGAACTAGATTGTCTTCTACCCGGCAGTCTCCGGATCCGGTTTTTCTGACTGATGGGGGAAGGGTAATAACTGTTGCCGGTTTGGGAAATACGGTGAAAGAAGTCAGGAATAAAGTCTATAAGGCTATAGATGGTATATCCTTTGAAGATATGTATTACCGTAAAGATATCGGGAATAAAGCATTGCATTTTCCCAGTTAAAAGGATAAAATTAAAAGCCGGAGGTATAAAAAATGGAAGAAAGAATTGCCATAGTTTTAGGGAGCAAAAGCGATTTAGAATGCCTTAAAGACGGTTTCCGGCTTTTAAAGGATTTTGATATTCCCTATAGTCTAGAGATAATTTCCGCTCACCGTGTTCCCGACAAATTAAGGCGTTTTTGCAAGAAGATAGAGGCTAAGGGAGTAAAAGTTATTATTGCCTGCGCAGGTTTATCCGCAGCTTTACCTGGATTTATCGCTTCTTACGTGAATATTCCGGTTATAGGAGTTCCTCTTGATTCCGGCAATTTAAAAGGTATAGAGAGTTTACTTTCTATCACCGAAGTCCCTAAAGGGATAGGTCTTGTAAGTACCGGAATAGGCCAAAAAGGATTTATCAATGCTATTATTTTCTCTTTAAAGATACTTTCTTTGCCGTTTGGAGATTATGCCGTTATGCTTAAAGCTTTAGAAGCTGAATTTAAAAAAAGATGAAAAGATTAAATGCTGTTTTTTCTAAAGATTTATCTTCCGTGGTTAATGAGGTAAAAGACGTCCTTGTTAACGGGGGAATAGTCGGTCTTCCCACAGAAACAGTTTATGGGTTGGCTGCTTTGGTCGCGAATAAGCCGGCTGTAGAGAAATTATATAAGATTAAACAGAGAAATCCTGATAAACCTTTTGCTTTTCACTTTGCTGATATAGAAAGCGCGCTTCCTTCTTTAGCTGTCTTACCGCCTTATGCTTATCGATTATTGGAAAAGTATTGGCCGGGACCTTTAACTTTAATCTATTTTTCTAAGAGCAGAGAAAAAATAGGGGTGAGAGTGCCTTGTCATGAAATATTAGTTTCCGTGCTGAAAGAGTTGAATCAGCCTTTATTTTTGCCTTCGGCCAATATAAGTGGAGAAAAAGAAGCGGTATCGGCTGATGAAGTAGAAGCGAAGTTTGACGGGAATATAGATTTAATCGTAGACGGAGGGGCGCCGGTTTATTTTAAGCCGTCTACGGTAATAGATTTAACTTTTCACCCTTTTAAGGTTTTAAGAGAAGGGGCGGTTTCTATCAGAGAAATAGTAGATGTGTATATTAAAAAACGTATTGTTTTTGTATGTACCGGTAATACTTGCCGTTCAGTTATGGCCGAATATCTTCTTAAAAAATATTTGCCGGATATTAATCCTTATCTTGTCCAACGTTATGAGATCGTTTCCCGGGGGATATCTCCCCCTGAAAACGCGCCTGCTGCTTCAACCGTTATGGAAATTTTGAAAGAGAAAGAAAATATAGGGGTAGCAAATCACCGGGCAACAAGATTGAGCCGGCATTTGGTCCTTTCATCGGATTTAATTTTTACTATGGAGGACAGGCAAAAAGAATTTATTATAAAAGATGAACCTCTATCAGAAGCAAAAATTTTCAATTTAAAAAAATTTTTACCCCCGGATATAGAGGAAGATTTTATCGACCCAATAGCAAAACCCAGGGTTGTTTACGAGCAATCTTTTGAGCGGATAAAAAAAGCTGTCTTGGAGTTAATAGATTGGCTTTGAGAGTAGAAGGATAAATGTAAATTGTAGTTGGTAGTTAGTAGTTAGTTTGGGGGAAGGGATACATTTGGGAAGCGGCTTGAGAACACATTTTTTTAAACAAACTACAAACTACTAACAACAAACTACTCGTGAAGATTCTAGTTGGTAGTTGGTTTTGGGGAGGAAGTAGAATATGAAGATAGGTTTAGCCAGTGATCACCGGGGATTCAAACTAAAAGGTTCACTTATTGAATTTTTGAAAGAGAAAGGAGTTTCCGTCATTGACTACGGAACTTATTCTCTTGAGCCTTGCGATTATCCTGATTACGCGTATTCTTTAGCTAAAGCGGTAAAGACAAGAAAAATAGACCGGGGCGTTCTTATCTGTTATACTGGTATCGGAAGTTGTATTGCTGCTAACAAAGTTAAAGGAGTAAGAGCCGGCTTAGTGTATAATTTAGGAACAGCGGGTTTAGCCCGTAAACATAACAAAACTAACATTATTGTTTTAGGGGCGGGATTTATAAAATTTGTTCTGGCCAAGAAAATTGTCCGGCGCTGGTTAGAAAGCGAATTTGAGGGTGGCCGCCATTTACGAAGGCTAAGAAAGATTCGGAAAATAGAAGAGGAAGAAAGTGTTTGAAAATCTTAAGAAAGTCGATCCACAGCTTTATCAGATTATATTGAGCGAGATAGAGAGACAGAAAGGCCAGATAGAGTTGATTGCCAGTGAAAATTTTGCGTCTCTGGCAGTCTTGGAAACCGCAGCTTCGCCTTTGACTAATAAATATGCCGAGGGGTATCCCCGCGCCCGCTGGTATGGAGGATGTCAATTCGTTGATAAAGCTGAAGATTTAGCCAGAGAACGGGCGAAAACTCTGTTTAAGTGTGAGCATGCCAATGTTCAGCCTCATTCAGGGACTCAGGCAAATATGGCGGTATTAATGGCGGTATTGAATCTCCGGGATACTATTTTAGCTATGGATTTAGCTTGCGGAGGGCATCTTTCCCACGGGCACCCTTTAAATTTTAGCGGTAAATTTTACAATGTAATCGCCTATGGTTTAAATAAGGATACAGAGATGCTGGATTATGATGAGATATTGAGTTTAGCTTTAAAACATAAGCCGAAATTGATTATTGCCGGGGCAAGTGCTTATCCCAGGATTATTGATTTTTCCAAATTTCGGGAGATCGCCGATAAAGCGGGCGCTTATCTTTTAGTTGATATGGCTCATTTCGCGGGGCTGGTTGCTGCCGGTCTTTATCCTAACCCCTGCGAGTTCGCTGAGTTCGTTACTTCTACTACTCACAAGACTTTAAGAGGACCCAGAGCGGGTTTTATCCTCTGCCGGAAAGAGTTTGCTAAAAAGATTGATACCGCGGTTTTTCCCGGGATTCAGGGAGGACCTTTTATGCATATAATTGCCGCTAAAGCAGTGGCTTTCGGTTTGGCCTTGAAGGATGAATTCAAAATTTATCAGGAAAAAGTAATCGAAAATGCTAAAATATTCGCCCGGTATTTACAGGATTACGGATTTCGGATAGTTAGCGGAACAACAGATACCCATTTGTTTTTAGTAGATTTGCTATCCAAAAAATTAACCGGAAAAGAATGTACTTTGCTTTTAGAGGAAGTGGATATTACCGTAAATAAGAATTTGATTCCTTTTGATTCTAAACCTCCGGTTATCACCAGTGGTATAAGGATAGGTACTCCGGCAATAACTACCCGGGGTATGGGTCCGGAGGAGATGAAATTAATAGCTGATTTTATTAATACAGCCGTTTCAAATAAAGACAATCCTCAGAAGTTGAGGGAAATAAAAAGCCGGGTTAAAGGCTTAGTAAAAGAATTTCCTCTTTACCCTGAAATTCGAACCGGGCAATGAAGAAACAAATCAAACGTCCGGGTTGGGATGATTATTTTATGCAGCTGGCGGATTTAGTACGCAAACGTTCCACTTGCTTAAGACGGAAAGTCGGCGCGATTTTAGTTAAAGATAAAAGAATTTTAGCCACCGGATACAACGGGGCGCCTCAAGGATTGCCTCATTGCGAAAGCACGGGTTGTTTAAGAGAAAAGTTAAGGGTTCCTTCCGGAGAAAGACATGAATTATGCCGGGGGCTCCATGCTGAACAAAATGTTTTACTTCAGGCCGCTTTACACGGGGTGCGGAGTTTAGGCAGTACCTTATATATTACTCATAGTCCCTGCAGTATCTGTGCCAAAATGATAATTAACGCGGGTATAAAAGAAGTCGTTTGTGCTGATAATTATCCCGATAAAATGGCTGAAGATTTTTTAAAAAAGGCGAAAATTAAGCTAAGAAAGTTTGGAAACATTTTAGCTGAGAAAAAAACCGGCAGAAAGCATTGAGGAAATCGCCTTTGGCGATAACTTTTAGCGTTTTTTTTGTCACGATAATTGGATTTGTTAAATGAAGTGCCCTTTCTGTAATCACAATGAAGATAAGGTAATCGATTCCCGGGAAACGCAGGAGGCAGTTTCAATAAGAAGACGAAGAGAATGCTTGAACTGCGGGAAAAGGTTTACTACTTACGAATATGTAGAGAAGATTCCTCTTATGGTTGTGAAAAAGGATAGCCGGCGTGAATCCTTCAATCGCCAGAAGATTTTAAATGGGCTTAGGCGTGCTTGTCAAAAGAGGCCTATAAGCATGGAAAAGTTGGACGGCCTTGTTTCAGAAGTAGAGAGTGAGATCCAAAAAAAATTTGACCAGGAAATAGAATCCGGTCATATCGGAGAATTAGTTATGGATAAACTTTTCCGGTTGGATGACATTGCTTATGTAAGGTTTGCTTCGGTTTACCGCCGGTTTAAAGATGTTAATCAATTTATGAGGGAGTTAAGAGACATTTTAAACAAGAAAATGAAATGATTGCGGTTGATCTTTCGAAGATAATTATTGATGAACAAAAGCAAGAGCAGATTATTGTATTAAAAGAGAAGGGCGGTTCTAAAATTTTGCCCATTGTAATCGGGTTAAATGAAGCATTGGCGGTAAGAATGTATCTAAATGGATTCGTACCTCCGCGGCCCCTTACACATGATTTGATGAAGTGTTTAATTGACTCTTTAGAGGTTTCATTGGAAAAAGTTGTTATTAATAAATTAGTAGATTATACTTTCCACGCTGAACTTTTTTTAAAAACAAAAGAGGGGCTGAAGATAATCGACGCCCGTCCTTCCGATAGCATCGCTTTAGCAGTAAGAACGAACTCTCCCGTTTTTGTGCGGGAGGAGGTATTTATGAAATTAGGTCAGGGTTTGTGAGGATAGGAATTATCAGCGATACTCATGATCATTTATTGAAAATTAAACACGCCGTAGAGATATTTAATGAGCACAAGATAGGTTATCTGCTCCATGCCGGGGATTATATCGCTCCTTTTTCCCTAAATCCTTTGAATGACTTGATTTGTGATTGGCGCGGTGTTTTTGGCAATAATGACGGAGAAAGAGAAGGGTTAATCAAAAAATCCGCAGGCAAAATAGAAAACCCGCCTTTATTTTTAGAATTCGCTAAGAAAAGAATCGCTGTTATGCATGAATTTAAGGATGTAGGCGCGGATGTGGTTATCTACGGGCATACTCATAAGCCCCGGATAGAAGAAAATAACGGAAAATTGCTTATAAATCCCGGCGAGGCCTGCGGATGGCTTTATATGAAGCCCTCTATAGTGGTTCTTGATTTAGAAACCATGAAGCCGGAGTTGATATATTTTTGATCCTTCCTTTAAACCATGTCTTTAAAAGAAAAAATAATAAGAATTCCTTACCTTTCCGACCTAAATAATTTGAGCAAAAGTATTAATGTGGAGGTATATTTGGTTGGCGGGTTTTTGAGGGATATCTATATGAAAAGGAGCGGATGTTTTGATTTTGATTTTGCCGTCAGCAAAAAAGTTCTCGAACTCTCCCGCCGTTTTTCTAAAAGGATAAAAGGCAAATTGATTGTTTTAGACGAAGGTGAAAGAATCTATCGGGTGATTTTAAAAAAAACAGATAAGATATATATCTATGACTTCTCCCAATTAAAAGGCGCAACTTTCAAAGAAGACGTGCTGAGGAGAGATTTTTCGATAAATACTTTGGGTGTAAAAATAGATGATATTTCCCGCCCGGAATTGCTCGATTATCTGGGAGCAAGAAAAGACTTAAAGAAAAAGCTTATAAGAGTAGTGGCGGAGGAAGTCCTTATCGAAGATCCTTTAAGGATCCTAAGGGCTTTTAGCCTTTCGGCAAGATTCGTTTTGAAGATAGGAAGAAAGACCTCTAAGCTTTTAGCGAAACACAGAAAGCTTTTAGGGAAAGTTTCCGGAGAAAGGATTAATGAAGAACTCTTTAAAATATTAGGCAGTTTAAATTCTTATCGATTGATAAAGAAAATGAGTGATTTATTCATTCTTGATGAGATTATTCCTTATATAAGCGGTTGCCGGGGCGTATCTCAAGGCGGGTATCATCATCTTAATGTTTGGGATCATTCCCTGGAAACTCTTTTTCGTTTTGAACTTCTTTATAAAGGGAATTTAAGTAAGAATAAAGTTGTCGCAGATTATTTGAATGAAGAGTTATCCGGGAACCGGAGGAGGATTCAGATTTTAAAACTTGCTTGTTTACTGCATGATATAGGGAAGCCTTTAGCTAAGAAGGAAAAAGATAAAAGGACAATTTTTCATGCTCACGAAAAAATAGGCCGGGATCTGGCCCAGACTATAGCTTTGAAATTAAAACTATCTTCCCGGGAAAAAGAGGTTCTTAAGAAAATGATTTTCTGGCATTTAAGGCCGGGTTATTTAGCTGATGAAGTTACTCCTTCCAGAAGAGCAATCTACAGATTTTTCAGGGACACTCAAGAAGAAGGGGCCGGAGTAATTATTCTTTCTTTAGCGGATTGGCGGGCTACCAGAGGGCCTTTGACAGATAGGAAGAGAAGAGCAAAACATGAAAAAGTTATGCTTAGGCTGATTAATAAATGTTTCCAGGAAAAAGAGAAGAAGCCTTTACCTAAGATAATCAACGGGTTTGAGATAATGAAAAAGTTCAAATTAGAACCATCCCTTTTAATCGGGAAGGTTTTAAAGAAAATAAAAGAAGAACAGGCTTTGGGGAATGTTTCTAATAAGAGAGAGGCTTATGCTCTTGCTAAGACAATGATTGCCAAAGAACACAGAAGTAACGCTTGAAGTAAAAGTACTTAAGGTAATTTCTTTTTGGCAAATTCAAGAAATTTCTTACAGGCATTTAGTATCTTTTCAGCTTCAGATTTAAAAATAAGACGTTTCTCATATTCAGCAATATTTTTGGTACGGATAATTTGAGCTATTCTATTGGCATTAGTGCTTATTTCTTTACTGTTATCGATTGCCTTAAATAGGGTTATAGCTTCATTATGGCTTGCACCGGCAGCTCTTTGGCCTAAAAAATATACACACATGGCATCGCAAGCTGCAATGGTCGAGTGTATAGCACTGATAGCTGTGGCAGTCCATTCTTCGTGTTTATATGAGTATTGAGCGGCATGAAAACATTCTTGAGCACGTTTCATGAAATTAGAATAGAAAGATTTTTCTACATCTTTTGTGGTTGGCTTTTTGGGTGTCATTTTTTATCCTTTCTTGTAGGAAATAACTCAATTCCCTTATTGATTTCGTTAATAATAGCTAGGTTGCGTTTAGTTTTTAATTCTTGTTCTGTTAGTATATAAGGAGCAAACCTATTGCCGTAGATTTCTAAACATATATCCATTAATTTTTCGATATAGGGTTCGAGTTTATCTTTAGCTGTTGCATTTTTTGCTACTATAAAAATATCAATATCGCTATTTGTTTTTTCAATACCTTTTGCTATAGAGCCAAATAAGGTGATTCTTTTAACTAGTGCCTTAGGTATATATTTTATCAAAGTATGTTTAAGATTTTCTAAGGGGATACTTATAACTAGACCATTTTTCCCGGCTTGTGAGAGAATTTTGTAAGTATAACTTTTACGGTTAATTTTCCACATGTGGGCTTTTCCCACGGTGGTATAGTTTACTAGATTTAACTTAGCTAGTTGGCGCATAGTGCGGTTTACGCTCATATGAGATATCTTTAGAATAGAGGCAATTTCCCGCTCACTCATAGAGGCAGTATGGTTGAGTATAAAATCTACTATTTTTCGCTTGGTTTTTGAAGAGAGAATACTTAGTAAATTAAATCCATGAAATTCCATATCCTGCCCCTATGTAACTTAGCATGTGACAAGTGTAACATTTTATGTTACACTTGTCAAGCTTTTCAAGAAGCCAACAATGAAAAGTTTGAGCCCTAAACGGCTGATATCCAGTTACGAAAAAGATATAATTTTATTATTTTCAACAACGAATAACCCAAATCTTCACGAATATTTATTTTACAGCTATTATTTTTGAATAATAATTGTTTATTGGAATTCGTGTTATTGGTGGTTTTATCTTTTAATTGCGCCAATTTAATCGCAATTTGGCAGATATTTGAAGGATTAAGGATGGGTTATCTATTGAAAGTAGACGATTAAATAAAATTGGCGAGTATTTTTGAAGGAAAATATCTCTTTTAATCGATTAAGAGATTGGCTAGAATTTAAACTTATGTTGGGGGCTAGTTTTGGTAATGGTTTCTTTGATGAGATTTACAAATTCATTAGCCGTTTTTAACGAATTTTTTACTTCCGTAGGTGATATTGAAATATTTACCTCATAGGTAAAAATATTTCTCTTTCTTCTCATGCGGTCGAAATGCGCGGTTAACTCTTTATACTTATCTCCTAACACAATAATACAAAACTCAACTACAGTTTTATGCTGATATCCATCGGTCGGCCTATAACCCTTAAAAAACATTAACGCTCTTCCAGCATGAAGAAGCGCTGTATATGCGATTGTGTAGGCTATCCCTTCATCAATGGCAATGTTCGCTTGCGCGGCGTTTAATTCTTTGAGTGCCCGGGCAATATGGTTTTCTATGGATTTGAAATCAACTGTTTGGTTTTTAAGTAATCCTTTTTTAGAATATTCTTTAATAAAATTATCGAAGGTCATTTTTTTCTCCTATAAGGAATGTTTTTTTATTTCTTAGCACATCTTTTATAAAGGGATCACTTTCTGATTTTTTCTTAAGAAAGTCTTTTTTGGAGTAAAGCGTATAGTTTATTTCTCGCTGTAATTCTTTTTCTAGTTTATTAATATTCTTTATTAAGGCATTCTCGTCAATTTCTCCAACGATAAATAGATCGATATCACTTGATACATTAGCTTGGTTTTTTGCATAGGAACCATAGATGAATGCGGTATATATGCCCTTAATAGCAGAAAGTTTTTCCAACAAAGCCCCTTGAACGCCAACTGTTTTAAAGGTGATATTCTTAAGCTCAGTATAGAGAGGATATTTTTTATTGAGACTATAATAGAGGAGGTTACCTTTACGTGAAGAACTAAAAAGACCTTCTTTTTCTAAAGAAACAAGCTCTTTTCGCAGCATAGAAACCGGGATGCCTACTTGTCTTTCTAGCTCGCGTAAATAATAGGCCTTTTCAGGGTTGGTGAAATAAAGCCTAAAAAGAACTTTTCTCGTTTTAGATTTGAAGATTTTTATTATATCCATACTGTAACCTATTTGTATTACAATTGTAACCTATTCATATTACAAAGTCAAGTTGTTTCTTGGCGTATAGGAAAGTATAAAAACCTTAATATGGGCTATACGCCAAGGAAACCTGTAAGGAAAAGTTACCTGAATATAATTCAGGTTTGCTTGAGAAAATCCAAGGTTTTCAAGGTTTTGGAGAATTTCGGAGAATTCCACCTGCCGGTTCGGGATACCTTGCTTTTTGGCCTCACGGCTTCCCCGAAAATTGTTTTTGCGTCTCTCCCTTCAAGGGGCAGCTGGATTGTTAGATTTATTTATATTTCCTATTTTTTTTAATAGATAACCAATCAACAGTCTTTCTATAAGCAGATGAGGGCAGTATATGTCGTCCCTCTTTTATAATATCAAACTTTACTATCGCGCCATATTTTTTAAGTCGTTTAACAGTAGAATGGAATTCGCGTATAGGAATACTTTTATCTTTTTGCCCGTGAATCATATAAAAATTTATTCCTTTTGCATTTCTTAGATATTTTTGTGCACTAAATTTTAATCTTGCACCACAAATCACTCCTATAGCAATAAATTCATCAGGATACATTAATGCTAAAGAGATAGACATCATACCCCCTGCTGATGTTCCTGCGATATAGATCCTTTGCGTATCGATAGGATAGAGTGAGGATAAAACATCTATCGTTTTTTTAATCCGGTTATACAATTTTTTTACATCGGATACCGATTTAATGAAGCTATAATCTATGTCAAAATTAATAACTACAAAATCATTCTTTTCAGCGGGAAATCCCCACATATTAATATCATGTTTAGCTGAAACTCCCCAACCAGGAAGGCATACTAATACAGGAGAAGTTTTTCCTGATATTGCAGCTTGTGGCAGATATAAAAAATAGCCCTCAGAAGATTTATCAACTATCTTTCCTGCATATGCATCCCCGGCATTTGCTATTGCACATATCAAGCAAATAAGCACTATGCATAAATTTCTTATTGGCATTTTCATTATTGGTCTCTTTTTTAATCTAAAACATTTAAGCTCAGCGGTTTTACGGAGCCGCGAAGCAGCGTAGCAAAATCCACGGCATTGCTTTGTTATGTTTTTATTTATCCAATTATATTTTATCAAACGGTCGTTGCAGGGGCCAGGCCTGCCTGGCCCTTTACAGGATAATTTTTAATATTATTATTTTAAAAAATAGATTCCCAAATGTATAAGGAGGGAGTTTTCAATTTCTTTTATTTTTTTAAGAGAAGCTTTCCCTAAAGGCTTTACCAGCCGTTTCTTATCTATAGTTCTTATCTGGTTGCATTTTACTTTAGAGTTTTTAGGGAGTCCTGATTCTTGAGAGGGTAGAAGTGTCTCGAAAGGGTAAATTTTTTCTGTATTAGAAGTGATAGGAATAACAGTTACAGTTTGCGCAGCTTGATTATTTATGTCATTGGAAATTATTAAAGCGGGACGAGTTTTATCAATTTCGGAGCCAATTGTTGGATCCAAACATACAAGATAAATCTCCCCCCTTTCCGGGCATTTTTTTAATCCCATTCTTCTAGGCCTGCCTTTTCCCAGCTAGCTTGTAACTTTGCATCTTCTTTGGATGTTGCCTTGTAGCCTTCTAATAGGAGATTCTCTATTTTTTCCTTCCTTTCTCGCTCAAGCTTTTCTTCCAATGCTATAGCAATGAAGCGACTTTTGTTATGTTTGCTTGCTAGTTTTCTTGCTATTTCATCTGGTAGTGTAATGTTTAAACGGGTCATGCGTATCACCTCCTGTATAAAGTATACAATATATTATGCGCATTGTCAATACACAAACATTAAATATTCTGAAAACGGTTTCGGTGATATTTAATGAATTGATATTTAATAAATTGTTAGACAATTTTGAATTCTTTAAACTTTTTAAACTACAACCCCTATTTCCTTACGCAAACAAAGCAACCCCGTCTCTTAATTCTTTATTTGTAATCCACTTGATGAATTTGTTTTATTAAACAGTTTATTTTTGTTTTTTATTTTTTTTCTCTTTTTTCGCTTTTGATTGCTTTACTTTTTTATCCTTATCTTTCTGTCCTTTATCTCCCATGTCTTTACCTCCTTTTTTATTTCATTTGTCGAAGAAGATATAATCTTTTCGCATTTCATGCCGAAGGATAATCCACCTTTTGGTTTCTATGTTTTTCTGTCAATTTATCTGACATCCGAAGGTCTGACCCGGTTATCCCATGTGAGGATATTTTCTATTCTTTAATATTTTTTCTAGCCCCTTTTTTACTTTAGGCAGATTATTTTTATTTTGCAAAGCTTTTTTTGCTCTGCTTTTATCTTCTTGCAATCCTTTTAAAACCTTCTGATCAACCTCTTTTAACATTTTTATATATTTTTTTAGATCCATGTCGCCTCCTTTTTCTTTTTAACATAACATTCAAAGTCACCTGCTGGTACCCGACGCCAAAAGGCGGCGGGTAAAACAGTCAGGTGTAGTGCGTTGTTATAGGTTTTATTTTTTCGTTTTTGAATTCATTAATTTTGTTATGGCTTGATTTAGTTCTGCCTCATCTTTCAAGGCTTGTTTTAATCTTTCTGCAAGCTCGAACAAAACAACCCTGATGCTGGATGCTAATTCTAAGCATTCTTGATCCGATTTACCATGAATGCCTTGGCTTAACGCATTGTGCAATAGAGTTAACGGGTTGTGGCTATTTATTAATAGCACCTCTGGCAAGGTCTGTTTTATGGACTCTATAGCCTTTGTGAATTTATGTTCTTTTTTGGCAGATTCTAATTCTTTAATCAAGTCAGAATTAGCACCTATTTTTTGAGCTACTCTTATAATTTCATCGAGTATTTTATTTTTTTGGCTCTCAATGACTCTTCTATAATACGCAAATGAACCAATTCCCATGCCTTGGTTTTCTGCCCTTCTACCTGTTAAAAATAACTCTCTATCCGATTCAATTAACTTTATAACTTTTGAAGGAGTGGGGGGGGCCAAAGGGCGGAAGCTCTCCAAATTTATATGCCCTGCATGTTGTGTTTTCGATGTGCTTCATAGCTAAGGCAAATGTTTTTGATTTTTGTTGGCAATTTTTGCATTGATATGTCAAATATTTAAACGAAAAACCATCATCGGCGACTGAGCAATCGTCATTACAAGCAAAAAATCTTTTTCCGTTGCAAAATTCGTTATCGCAATGAAGCATTATTTCAGGTGTAGAGATATACTTAGAGGCGTAACTACGCCTAATATATGCACTATTTGATACAAGGACTAATCTACCGGGGGGAGTGCTTTCTAGAAAGTCAGAGAAAGGAATTAATATCTCTTCTTTTTCTTCGTTTTTTTCCTCAATTTTTTCTTCCATAATTTTTTCTCCTATAACGTTTGAAATAAGCGATTTGGCGGAGCCGCGAAGCGGCGTAGCAAAATCCGCTCCATTGAGTTGTTAGACGCTCTTTCTAATTATTAACAACCTCATATATTTCTGAGGCTATTTCTTCAACTGTGTTAATTGCAGTGTTCCTTGCAAGCTTATCAGCCAAAGAAGGACTATACTCAATTACTTCTTTTTTTGTTATATTATGCCAAATTGGCAGAATTACTTGTTCGCCAGATATTGATTTTGTTATAATTCCATCTAATTCGTAATTAGTCCACCCCTTACTAATAAACGATCTAGATAATACGACAATTCCAAACCTACTATTAACAAGACCTTTGTCTATTTTCCTTCTTAAACTGTCTCCAATTTTCATTTCAAATTCGTCATACCATACTTTTAATCCTTTAGACTGTAATGCCACTGCCAACGGACGAACAATTTCATCTTTATCTTCTGATGCATGCGAAATGAATACATCATAAGTTCTTTCAACTTCTTCATGTTTATCTTCATCAATAAAATATTTCCTGTTTTGTACTAATGAAGGAACTGACGATAAAGGTCGCTCGACTAATTCAGGTAATGCGTTTGGTAAGACTCTTACAGACGACCTTACAGTACCAACCAAACCACGCATATCAACTGTAACATACCAATGGCCTGAATTGGGCACCTGTAGATTTACAGGCGATTTCTTAGCAAGCCCACCAGTATACCTATAATTTCTGCCATTTTTATAATTTGAAAAATTGCTACTATCAACTAATTGAACATTAGCTGCGCTACCTTGCAAGCTGATTTGAACAATATCACCTCTTTTTAATTGCCCCATATCATATTGTGTAAATCGAAATGACATTTACGTCTCCTTAATTTAATACGTCTAACATAAAAATCAGTGGTTTTGCGGAGGCGCGAAGCGGCGTAGCAAAATCCACTGTATTGCTTTGTTATGTAATTTTTATTTTATTCTCTTCTGTTTCGTTTGTCGAGGGAGATATCACCTTTTCGCATTTCGAGGTCTGACCCCGTTATCCTGTGACCCCGTTATCCTGTGAGGTAAGGTTAAACTATTGAATCGCCGTATACGGACCCGTATGTACGGTGGTGTGACAGGGAAAGCCCGTGAGGGCCTACCTATGTTAATATATACAAAACCAAATAATTTTCCTGCATAATATACGCGAATACATTATAAATAATCCCGCAGAATGGGATGACGATGAAAATAACATTAAAAATCGTAAATTAAAGGGCCAGGCCTGCCTGGCCCTACAGCGAAGGTTTGATGAAATATATAAAAATAAAAACATAATCTGGCAACCTGGAGGATCCGTCTTCGCCGTAGCTTCGCTCCTGGATTGTTTTGTTAGGTTTTTATATTTATTCGTATTTTCGTTGAACATGTAGTCAAGTCGAGACTTGACCCCCCTGACTTTTTGTAAGATATGTTAGGTATGTCTCTAATTATGGAAAATATAAAATATGAAAATTTTGTTGGCAAGAATCCCCACACTATGGTATAGTTGTAGTTGAACTTCAACATCAATTACAGTAAATAAGGAGGTTCCTTTGACGTTAGGAGAAAGAATTAAAGCTTTAAGAAAAATTAAAGGATTAACTCAACGTGAGTTGGCAAAAAAAGTGAATGTTAATTATACATATATCAGCAAAATAGAAAATAATAAGTTAAAAAAAGGCGAAGGACCAGGGGGAAAAGTTATTAAAAATATAGCGTATACATTAATAGACAAGAATCCAGACATATTATATAATGAATTAATGGTGCTTGCTGGTAAAATCTCGGAAGATTTCAAAAAAAAGTTGCTCGCCGATAAAGAAGGGTTGATACAAAATGTTTTTTATAAAAAACCAGGGAAGCAGGATTCTCCTTTATTTAAATATCTTAGAAAAATTGTCTAATAAAGTTAAAAAATTAATATTCGATTTTTAAAAAAGTGGATTTCCTTTCAAAAATAAATAATTAACAGAGAAAAAATTTGTATCTAATTCGTATGGGGAAAAGAGGGGTTTAAGTAAAAGAAGCTGTTGTTTAAAGGGGAGGTTAAGAATGAGTATTCAGAAAGGATTGGCAGGTCTTGAAATGTACAATTCTATGACGGTATTACCTTTTGAAGGGGTTAAGGGGTTGGGTTTATACCTCAAACAGAAAGAGAGTTCTAAAAATCAAATGATTAAGAATCTTAAGTGTTGCCAAGAATTCTGTAATGTCGTTAAAAGGTTATTTATTGATCGGGATAAAGCGATAATAGGAAATGTTAGTGTACTTCGTGGGATGGAAGAGATTTACGCAGATAAAGAAAAAAGGGAAGAATTAACAAGAAAAATAGGAGAGGTAAGCGACGTTATAAATTCAATCCTCGAGGATGGTCGGCCTCGTGAGGAGCAGGTGAAAAAATCCATGAGAGTGTTAGAGGATGTTGTAAAAGATACAGAAAGAAAATTAGATAAAGCTGATTACGAAAAAGTAATCTTGGGTAAATATAGTACATTATAAAGCAACAAATCTAAATTTTAATGCAAGAATATATAAATAGAGAAAAGATAAAGCTTAAAAATTTTATCTCAAATGAGACTCAGAAGTTAATACAAGAAACTGAGTGTTATGTGAAAGAGAAGCCTTTTTTAAAACCGTTTCAGGAATTAGTAAGAAAATGTTCAGATTGTCTAGATTCTTCCATTGAAGAAGTGTTGGAAAAGGCCGATGAATATGAAGACAGTTTTCAGATTTCCAAAACAATAAAGCAGATTGCGGATATAGTTCAGTTTATAATTTACTTTTTGACGGAATGTCTTTTAAGACAAGACAAGGTAGACAGAGAAATTTATCATGTTTTTGAGTGGTTTTTTGAACAATGTGGAAACAAAGAGGATAAAAAAGTCCGCTATATTGTAAGTTTAGGTCATAACATAGCGATGACTGAATTTCAGCAAATACTTAAAAGTATTAGCGCCGAGATTATTTATGCCAAATTATTTGAAGAATTTAATGATTGGAAATTTTATATTATTTATATTACCCCGTATAGCTGCCTACACACAAATTCTTTAAACTGGGTAATATTTTTTCATGAATGCGGGCATATAGTTGATGATTTACACGGGAAGACTCACTCTTTTTATCAAGATCTTCCTAAATGGTGGCATGTTTTAGAGGAGCAAGCGAACCAAGGACGCCTTAGGGCTATAGAAAAAAGGTGGGTCTCTGAGTATACGGCGGATTATATATCTACCCATATAATTGGCCCTTCTTTTGTATGGCGGTTTGTAAGAGAATACCTTGATTTATTTAGAATCTTCGAACCTTCTTCTTCTCATCCACCTATGGACAAAAGGATTACTTTTCTTTTAGAAGAGCTCAAAAATATTGGGTTCGAAGAAGAAAGCGAAAAGTTGAAAGATTTATTGGAGGCATTACCTTTAGAAGCTCCTTCTGAGGAAGTATCTGTCGAGGATAATAGAGATCAAATTATAGAGTATTATAAGAGCTGTCTCCCTGTTTTTAATAGAGAGAAGTTCGAGGTGCATTTAAAAAAATATCCTTTACTTTCGGAGAAGTTTAAAGAAGAAATAAAACAGAAGCGCCCCCTGATACTTCCCCCCTCAACGCTATATACTTTAATACTTTTTGATGAAGATATTGAAAGTGATGGGAAAATGCAAGTTTTCTTCGCTGACTGTATTAGATTGTTTATTATATCTGAAAAGTTTAAGGCTGTCTTTGCTCCGAATCCCTCTGGTCGATAAATTTTTTTAATTTTACCATTTCTGCATCTGGCTTTGGTGGAATTATTTTAACCTGCCCCTCAAAATCTCCGTTATATTCTTTGGAAGGGGCAACTTTAGAAAAAATAATTCTAGCTATCCGCATGCAAGGAATCAGCTCAATAGGCATATTGCCTGAGTTTGTCAACTCAAAGACAATATGTCCTTTCCATCCAGGATCAATAATATTTGCAGTTGCATGAACCTCCAATCCCCTTCTTCCAAGTGAACTTTTGCCACTAAGCAAACACATAATGTTGTCAGGTAAGACAATATATTCTAATGTCTGTCCTAGAACAAATTCTTTTGGTTGTAAATAGTAACTTTCATAGAAAAATTCTTTTTCTATGAATTTTAGTCCATTTCCTTTTAAAGCAGGGCTAAGATATGGGTCGGATGTTCTCACAAATTCAGCGAAGTAGTTATCTAAACGCAGATCAATTCCAATAGGGTTATCAAATTGTTTTTTTTTATTTAAGATTGGTTCGACAATAATTTTCCGCTCTTTAATAAATTTTTTAGTTTCATCGTTATTTAAAAAGCCGTTAGAAATATCCATAACAACATATTTTAATAGACATTTGCTTGAAAGTCCATGCTTTTCTCTATCTCTGTCTCATTTGGGAATGGGAAGAGACATCATACCCCTTCCCGAGAAACAGAGAAAACGTCCTATGAACCGCCCTATAATAGGACTGTTCAACCCATCATATCCAACTACCCTATTCTTAATGTCTAGCCAAAGAATCTTCCCTTAGAGCAAATTTTCCTCTTGTAAAACAGAAAAGTTTTCTTTTTGGTGAAAATACATTTTACGAAGATAGCAGTAGAAGATAGCAGAGTCAGACCTTCAGATGTGAGATGAGCACTTTAATATCTCTTTTTACGCCTTTATCTTCCGCTATCAGCTTTTCCACATTCTGCACAACCCAACTCACTCCTGAATAACCTATCTCAAATTCCTCACCAATCTCTTTATTAGTCAAAGTCGTTAGTTTTTTTAATAAGTATACCGCTATTTGTCAGTTTATCTGACATCTGAAGGTCTGACCCCGCTATTTCCTTTGAACATAACATAAAGATCAGTTGCCGGTGCCCGACGCGATTTCGCGGCGGGTAACGGTCAACTGAATCGTTTGGTTATCTTCTACTATCAAATCCTTTATTAAACTCAGCGATCCAAAAAGAGCCAAACTCAAATCTGTCAAAAGGGTCAAGCCGATTTTTCAAATAATATTCGTTTAGATTCTTTATTCCATTTCGAATTATTCTCTTGAAAAAACGTATAGGATAAACTAATTCCCATGTTCTTAGCGGATCATCGGCTTTTACATCCTTATAGTTTGCCATCTGATGATATCCTGGATCTAGTGTTACAAGTGCATTTGTTCCATAGCCAAGTGTTCTCATCTCGTGAACAATACTATTTCGCAGTTTCCAAAGTAAACTTAAATGTTTTAAAGATTCTAGGGAAACTTTTTCAATCGGCTCCTTTAATTTATTATCTTTAGGCCATAGTTTATACACTTCTTTATAATCAGGGTCCCTTTCTATATAAATTATTTCACCGTTTTTCCAAGTATCTATCTTTTCATAAGCAAATTTCCTTAATTCCTCAAATTCTGGAGAAGGAATTATCTGGAGAAGTCTTACTAAATGTGGCAGGCTAATTTTTGAATGTTCTTTCCAATTACAAAAATTTTTGATAAATTCAGTAAACCTCTCATAATTATTAAAGTTAGGACTAGCTGAGCATTTAGCAAGAGTATCAATAATACCGGAACAAATAAGAACTTGGAATAAAGCCGTATCTTGGGCAACATTTATTTTTGTAAGAGCTTGATCCAAGATGTGATCAAAATATCGAAAAAAACTTTTAATATTTTCTTTATAATTGTTATTCATTTTCTAAGATAACAATTAATAGACGTAATGCACTTCTTCCGCGTTTATATTGCTTCCACTCACCTTCCCCAAGGAAGTAAGCCTAATAGTTATGTTTTTATTATATATTTTAGATATTGTATGTCAAGGAGTTGGCGTTTCGGCTTAATGATTTTTGCGTAGAAGAATTCCTTTACCCCGTTAGAGAACGTAGTTC
>JAGLUN010000024.1 GCA_023134705.1 Candidatus Omnitrophota bacterium
TTCAAATGCATTTTTCCGGTTAATTTTTTCCGTGCTCATCTGCGCGAATAAAATAGGTGTATGGTAAACAATAAAAATACGCGATACGCGATACACGATACGCGGTACGATATTTTAATAGAATTCTGCCTAATTTTCTTAATAATTTTCACTCCCCTGGCCTACGGCGCAGTCCAGCTTTGGGCCATCGCGGTATTTGAAATAACCGCCGTTTTTATGGCCTTTATCTGGCTTCTCAAAATGCTCAAAAACGGCATATTTGAATTTATCCGCAATCCAATTAACGTTTTTATTTTTCTTTTTATCCTTTACATCTCTTTGCAACTTTTCGTTTCTTCCTTTGTTTCGCGTCCCTCGTCCCTTGTCTTTCGTCCCTCGTCTATCTACCTCTGGTCCACAAAGACAGAGTTACTTAAGATAATTGCGTATTCCCTGATTTTCTTCACTACTCTGAACACAATCAAAACCAAACGCCAAATTACCCGGATTTTATCTGTGGTCATAACTGTAGGTTTTATAATGAGCGTATTTTATTTAATCCGTTATTTCGGAGTAAAAGCGCCGCGCGGTTTTATTAATAGAGACCACTTCTCCGCCTATCTGGGAATGGTCATCCCTCTTGCCCTTGGTTTCCTTTTTGTTTCTTATCATTCTTCGTCCTTTGTCCACTTGCCCCGTTGGCGCGAAGCGGCTTTAGGGGAGCGTCCTTCGTTTTCGCTGCGTTTTCTGTTGTTCTTCTGCGTAATAGTAATGTCGGCCGCCCTATTTTTCACCATGTCCCGGGGAGGGATGTTCAGCTTTATCGCCGCTCTTTTATTCATGGCAATTTTGACAGCAAGAAAGAAATCCATTAAAAAAAGAAGGTGGATTTTATCAGCGGCAGCAATATTCATTGTCCTTACTATCACCTGGCTTGGCGCTACCCCGGTAATAGAGAGAATTTTGAGTATAAAAGTTGAAATAGCCTCCCGCTATTTCGGCGGACGTCTTCCTATTTGGCAGGGAACCTTGCGGATTATAAAAGATTATCCTTTATTCGGCACAGGATTAGGCACTTTTAACTACATCTTCCCCGGATATCAGCCTCTTGCAATAATGAGCGCGCATTATGCTTATGCCCATTCTGACATCCTCGAACTTCTCTCCGAAACCGGCATCATCTTTTTTTCTCTGTCTATGGTCTATGGTCTATGGTGTATAGCCTGGTTGTTCCGCCGTTTCAGCCGGCGCTATAACCCATGGGTTATAGGCATGTCCATAAGTCTTTTTGGTTCATTAGTAAGTATTTTCTTTCATTCTTTTACTGATTTTAATCTGCATATGCCGGCAAACGCTATTTTATTCATTCTGATATTGGTTGTAACTTTAATAACCCTGAATATGAAAGAGGATAGATTCGGAGAGAGGGTGAATTTAAAAAAAACCTATTTTTTATTTTCAAAAAGATCCGCGGTCAGGGAAAATATTTTTCAGAATATCCTGCGGGAAATTTTTAGAGTTTCCCTCTATCCATTCATTTCAATTGTATTCGGTTTCTACATCTTTATTGCTGTCCGCCCTGCCTTGGCTGATTACTACTTTCGCAAAGCAAAAGTTGATAAACGCAATACGCATGACGCACGACGCGATATGCAATACGCAATACGATTAGATCCCACAAACGCTCTCTACCACTACCATCTCGGTAAACTTTACTCCAAGCAAGCTAAAGATGATGAGCATCTAGCATCTAGCATCGAGCATCTAGTATCGAGTATCAAACTGAATCCTACAAACAGTAAGTACCACCAATCCCTCGCCTGGACTTACGGCCAACTCGCAGATTTACCTCAGACCTCAGACATCAGACCTCAGACATCAGACAAAAAACAAACTACAAACTACAGGCGAAAGGCTATTGATGAGTTTAAACTTGCTATAAGCCTTGAGCCCAACAATGCTTATCGCCATCGCGCTTACGCCATTTGGCTGTTTAATCACCCTACAAAAGAAAACATTAAAGAGGGATTAGCTCAGTATAAAGAAGCCGTTAAACTTAATTCCTCTTTGGCTAAAGAAGTAGAAAAATATATGGCAAAATATGCGAGGCAAACGAAATGAGACAAGAGAAACGGAGCACGATAAAAAAAGCCTTAATTACCGGCATAACCGGCCAGGACGGCAGTTACTTGGCGGAATTCCTCCTGTCAAAAGGGTATGAAGTTCATGGAATTATAAGAAGGGCGTCATCATTTAATACCCAAAGAATAGACCACATCTATGTTGACCGGCATATGCCTGATGCCAAACTACTTCTTCACTACGGTGACCTCTCTGACCCGGGCCTTTTAATTGATATGATGTGGAATATAAAACCGGACGAAATATATCATCTGGGGGCCCAGTCCCATGTGCGGGTTTCGTTTGATATGCCGGAATTTACGGCAAATATAACCGGCCTGGGTACAACAAGAATTTTGGAAGCAATAAGAAGAAGCAGGATAAAGACTAAGTTTTATCAAGCCTCTTCCTCGGAGATGTTTGGTTCATCTTCTCCTCCTCAGAGCGAAAAAACACCGTTTTATCCCAGAAGCCCCTATGCTATCGCGAAGGTTTATGCTTACTGGATGACGGTTAATTACAGGGAGGCTTACGGCCTGTTTGCCTGTAACGGTATTCTTTTTAACCATGAAAGCCCGCGCAGAGGAGAGACCTTTGTAACGCGTAAAATTACAATGGCTCTTGCTAATATATTAGCCGGAAAGCAAAAGAAGCTTTATCTTGGCAACCTTGATGCCAAAAGGGATTGGGGTTTTGCTCCGGAATACATAGAAGCAATGTGGCTTATGTTACAGCAAGACGATCCTGATGATTATGTAATCGGTACCGGCCGAAGCCATTCGGTAAGAGAATTTGTAGAAAAGGCATTCAAATACGCGGGAATAGAGATTGGATGGCAGGGAAAAGGGATTGATGAGAAAGGTTTTATTAAATCTTTTTCATCACCCTTGATTTCACCCCTAACCTTAGCCTTGAAAACTGGGGATGTTCTTATTGAGATAGATCCAAAATATTTCAGGCCGGCAGAGGTTACATACCTTAAAGCTGACATAACAAAAGTAAGGGAAAGATTAAATTGGCAGCCGCGCGCGAACTTTGACGAACTCATAAAGATAATGGTTGATTATGATATGCGTTTTGTCGGGCTTAAGCCTCCAAGTGAAGGAATAGAGATTTCTAAAAGTAAGGGTTTTGAATATACCAATCATGAGTTTTCTTTTTGTGAAAAGATAAGGGAAGAGTGTTAGGAGGGTTGGAGAAGTTATGAATTATAAGTTGGAAGCAGAAAAGAAAAAAAACATGAAACCACAGATAAACACAGATGAACACAGAATAAATATTTAATTATTAAAAGACGGCATATAAGGCACAAAGAGGAGAAATGAAGTAAAAAATGTCCGCGAATTTAGATAAAGATTAATACCGTATTATACCCTTTCCGTTTTCTTTTAACGCGATACGCGATACTCAATACGCGATACCCAATACTCATCTTATAACTCATAATTTCTTAATCTATGCCTGATAACACGCAATACGCGATATGCGATACGCGATACAACAAGATTCCGAAGGAATCCGTTATTTATATAGCCGGCCATAGAGGGTTGGTAGGATCGGCATTGGTAAGGAAGCTCAAGGAAGATGGGTATACCAACTTAGTCTTTAAAACATCCCAAGAACTTGATTTAAAAAGACAGCGGGAGGTTGAGAAGTTTTTTGAACAGGAAAGGCCGGAGTACGTATTTCTTTGCGCCGGCAAAGTAGGAGGTATTTTAGCTAACAATACCTACAAGGCGGAGTTTATTTATGACAATACGATGATAGCGGCAAATGTAATTCATGCCTCATATAAATACGGAGTAAAAAAGCTTCTTAATTTAGGCTCTTCTTGCATATATCCCAGGCTTGTTCCCCAGCCCTTAAAAGAAGAATATCTTTTAAGCGGATATCTTGAGCCTACAAACGAGCCCTACGCGATAGCCAAGATATCAGCCATAAAACTTTGTAGATATTACAATGAGCAATACCAAACAAATTTTATATCAGTTATGCCGACAAATCTATACGGCCCCAATGATAATTTTAACCTCAAAACCTCGCATGTCCTTCCCGCGCTTATCTGTAAATTCCACCTTGCGAAATTCCTTTCAGAAAATAAATTTAAAGAAATTTTATGGGATTTAAATACGTTTGGAAATTCATCCGAGACTCTTCATTTCTTACACAATACAGAATACGCGATAGGCGTTACCAACTATTTATCCCAATTCGGTATTCATCCCGATAAAGTAATGCTCTGGGGCAGCGGTGAGCCTTTTCGGGAATTTCTTTACGTGGATGACCTTATTGATGCCTGTTTGTTTTTTATGAAAAACTACAGTTATAAGCATACAGGTGAAATCATAAACATAGGAGCCGGAGAGGATTTACAGATTAAAAAATTAGCGGGAATTATTAAAGATATTGTTGGTTTTAAGGGAGAAGTTATTTGGGATACGCGAAAACCCGACGGCACCCCTAAAAAGCTATTAGATGTATCAAAAGCGAAATCTTTAGGCTGGCAGGCAAAAGTTAGCTTAGAGGAAGGGTTAAAGAAAACATTAGCCTGGTATGAGGGCCGGTGTTTTGACAAGGTGAACGTATGAGTGTTTTAATTCCGGGGACACAATACTTAATCCTTCATTTTTAACCGCAGATTAAACGGATTAACAAGATAAAACTTTATAATATTTTCTTTTTCTCCAATCCTGTCTATCCTGTTCATCCTGTCAAAAATATTCAAAATGGCTCAAACAGATCAAATACGAATTCAGATCGCGAAACTTGTTGATAAATTCTATAGCATAAAGAGCGCTGAGGAAAAGTTTATTCCCGGTAAAACGCCGGTAAGATATGCCGGCCGGGTCTATGACGAAAAAGAGATTCAAGCCGCGGTAGAGGCATCGCTTGATTTTTAGTGGAAGTATCGGAACCGAAGGTGATTACCCTGAAACTATTCGGCACTTACGGGTCCGGATGCTTCCAGTCCGAAGTTTTTCGCTCTGCTAAGGAAAGTTGCGCAGGATCAGACCGAATTAGCTATGTCATCAGGCGAACAATTGATTGATTTTCTCTATATCAATGATGTCATTGATGGCTATCTTCTGGCAGTAAGGCGTTTAATGGATAACAAGGTTTCAGGTATGGAAGAATATGCTATCTCTTTGGGCAAACCGATTTCGCTAAAGGAACTGGTTATGCTTTATGGCAAGATTATTAAAAAATCGATGCTAATAAACTGGGGCGGCAGGCTCTATCATTCACGTGAGGTTATGGTGCCATAGAACAAAGGCAGAAGACTTTTTGGCTGGAAATCGAGGAGCAGGTTAGCTGAGGGAATTAAAACAATGGAGCAATAAATAGTGGCAAGACGCATAGCTAACGAATACGTTTATGGAAAAAAGGGGAATAAAGGAATACCTGTAAAAATCAAAACAGCTTATTTTTGTATAGTAATCATGCTGTTAAGCGGTTTGAAGGAGTTAACATGGTAATTCTGTCACATCGTGGCTGCTGGAAATCGACGGAGGAGAAAAATACCACGATAGCTTTCAAGCGGACTTTCAGCTTAGGTTTTGGAACGGAACTTGATCTGCGTGATTACTGCGGGGGGTTGGTGATATCACATGATATCCCTGGTCCTAATTCAATGGATTTTAGGGATTTTCTTGGAGTATATTCTGGATATGATCCCAATTTATACTTGGCCATCAATATAAAAGCTGACGGACTTCAGGGCTTATTGCTCGATTTGCTGAACGAATATAAAGTCGAGAATTATTTTATTTTTGATATGGCTGTTCCTGATGCATTGGCATATTTGTATCTTCAAATGGAGGTTTTTACACGTGAAAGCGAGTTTGAAACAAAGCCGTCATTTTACGAGCAAGCAGACGGAGTCTGGATGGACCAATTCAGAACTCCTTGGATAATGCCACAAAGAATTAAATACCACTTAGATAACGGCAAAAAGGTATGTATCGTTTCACCGGAACTTCATCAAATGGACCATTTAGCAAGATGGAAGGATTATAAGGCGGTATCCAAGAATTTGGATAAAGGGGAATTAATGCTTTGTACGGATTTTCCTGAAGAAGCAAGGAGATATTTCAATGATTAAAGTAATCATTTTTGATCTGGATGGTGTATTGATTGATGCAAGAGAATTACATTATGAAGCGTTAAACAGGGCATTGGATATATTCGGCTATACTATTACACGGGACGAACATCTCTCTACATTTGATGGGTTGCCGACAGCTCAAAAGCTGCAAATGCTCACAGAACTTAAGGGGCTTCCAAAGAATCTCTATGATAAAATCTGGAAGGAAAAACAAACTCAAACGAGAGAGATTATTGACAAAGAATTTGTCTATGATGAACGAATGCGGGCGATATTACGCCAATTTAAGACTGATGGATACAGGATGGTGGTTTGTTCGAATTCAATACGTGAATCGACAAAGATGATGCTGATTCGAAAAGGGTTACTTGAATTTATGGAGTTTTTTGTATCAAATCAGGACGTCCGCTTGCCAAAACCGAGTCCAGAAATGTTTCTTAGAACGATGGTTAAATTAGGGGTGGGCCCAAAAGAATGTGTTATCGTGGAAGATTCACACTATGGCCGTCAGGCGGCATTTGACTCTGGCGCGCATCTCTGCGCTGTTGAAAATGTTGAAGATGTTACTTATGAAAAAATAAGGTCGGTAATTAGCAGCGCAATTGAGAAGAACAGTAATGGAAAATTTATCCCAAAGTGGCAGGGAGGTAATTTAAAAGTTGTTATTCCAATGGCTGGAGAAGGGAAAAGTTTCAAAACTGCAGGGCATGTCTTTCCTAAGCCGTTGATTGATATAAAGGGAAAACCAATGATTCAATGGGTTGTTGAAAATGTTAATGTTGATGGAAAATTCATATTTATTGTTCAGAAAAAACATCTCGAAAGATATAACCTGCAGTATCTTTTAAATCTTATCGCGCCCGGTTGTGAGATTATTTCAGTAAAAGACCCGGGAAAAGGGGCAGCCGAGAGTGTTTTACATGCAAAAGGCTTATTTAATGACGAGGATCCCATAGCAATCATCAATTCAGATCAACTTATTAAATGGAATAGTAACGAATTTTTCTATGCAATGGCTGCGGATGAATGTGATGGAGGCATTGTTACGTTTGAGTCAACTCACCCTAAATGGAGTTTTGTCAGGACGGGTGACGATGGCTTTGCCGCGGAAGTTGCCGAAAAGAAACCGATAAGTAATCTTGCCACTGCCGGGGTTTATTATTTTAAAAAAGGAAAGGATTTTGTCAAATACGCGGAACAAATGATTGCTTCAAATATCAGAACATTGAATGAATTTTATATATGTCCGGTTTACAATGAATATGTCAGGGATGGGAAAAAGATCAGAATATTTCCCGTGAAGAAAATGTGGAGTTTTTCAACGCCAAAGGATGTGGAATTCTTCATGCAAGAGTATGATCAGTCATCAAGCTAAACGAATGGAGGTGAAGAAGATGACTAATGTTGTCATTCCAATGGCTGGCGCAGGCAGTCGCTTTCTTAATGCCGGGTATCTCATGCCCAAACCGTTTATTAATGTCTGTGGTGTAGTGATGATAGAGAAGGTTCTTGAGAACCTGGAAATAAAGAATGCAAGGTATATCCTCATCGCCAGAGAGGAGCATCTATTAACTGAAGAATCGTTTTTTGAACGTTTACGAGAGAAATATAATTGTGAAATTTTAACAGTTAACAAACTTACCGAAGGTGCGGCCTGTACAATCTTGCTTTCATGTCGGCTTATAAACAATGACAATCCGCTTCTGCTGGCGAACAGTGATCAAATTGTTGAAATGGATATGGGAAACTTTATCTATGACAGCGTAAAGCGAAAGCTTGACGGTTGCATTCTTACTTTTCCTGCGAACCATCCCAAGTGGAGCTATGCAAAGACAGACAGCAATGGTCACCTCGTGGAATTACGTGAAAAAGAGGTGATCAGCGAACACGCCACAGTCGGTCTCTATTATTATCAAAGAGGAAGAGACTTTGTAAACAGCGCGATTCAGATGATTGCGAATAATGACCGTGTGAATAATGAATTCTATACTGCACCGGCTTACAATTACTCAGTAAAAAATGGCTTAAGAATCGGTATTTATGGGATACAAGAATCTCAGATGTATGGATTAGGAACCCCGGAAGATTTAAATATCTACATTGAACATCTTAAGGATTTAGAAAAGAAAACATGAGAAAATTTTGTTTACAAGATATGAAAAGCGGATGGTTTGTTGGTAATTTTGTGCCTACTTGTTTAAAAACTTCGGATTGTGAAGTTGCGTGTAAACATTACAAAAAGGGAGATTCAGAAGAACGGCACGTTCACAAAATTGCGACTGAAATAACTTTGATTGTTGAAGGATTGGTCAAAATGAATGATGTTGTATATAAAACAGGAGATATTATCGTTTTAGATCCTGGCGATGTCACGGATTTTCATGCATTGGAAGATACCACGAATGTGGTAGTTAAGGTTCCTTCGGTGGCTGGAGACAAACATCCGGGATAAGTATTATTTCACAGTTTTGTATTTTGAGAGGCAAAGCGCTTTAATAAACAATGATCAATCGTACTAAACAGGCTTTTTGGGGGGTGGCTTCTAACGTATTCTGGCAATGTGTCCTGACAATAGCCACATTCGCTGCAATTCCAATTATATTACAGTTTGTCCCTAAACCGCTTTATGGGTTCTGGATTGTTGCGCTTTCAATTTTAGGCTATCTGGGGTTTCTGGATTTAAGCATTGGTGTGGCCTTAACACATTTTGTAGCCAGGATATCCAGAACGGATGGTAAAGCCTTTGATCAAGTTGCAAGTACCGCCTTTTTTTCTTTTCTCGGTATCGGCCTGCTGGTTCTGGTGCTTGGTTGGGGGATGTCATCGTATGTTCCTTTGTGGTTTGATATTTCCCATAATGATTCTGCGGAAGTTATCCTGGCGTTTCGTATTGCCGTAATGGGATTAGCAATGTCTTTGCCTCTGTCAACCTTCAGTGGGATTATAACAGGCGGACAGCGAATGGCAGTCGCGATAACAATAAGGAGCGCCACTGCATTTATAGGAATTGTGCTTTCAATCGTTTTACTCTATCAGGGCGTTGGGCTGATAGCTTTAGCTTTATCGCAACTTTTTACTGTATTAATTGGAGGATTGGTTAGTTATTTATTCTGTAAATTTCGTTATTATCCAAGGCTCAAAATATCGGTGCTTCTTATTACAAAGACTGTCATTAGCCGCCTTTGGTCGTTTGGTGGGTATTTCCAATTAGGTCGTATAGCCAATACCGTGGCTTTAAGCACTGATGCTATATTGATTGCGGCCATTTTAGGCGCAGCAAAAGTTCCCGCTTATACGTTCACATCTAAGTTGGCAGTGCTCGTAAGTGTTTCGTTGGCAAGCAAGTTGCCGGTTGCCCTTTTTCCCGCACTTTCACAAATGTATGCGCGTGGTGAAATAGGAAAGGTGCGTAGCATTTTGATTAGGTTGGCAGGTTATTCTACGCGCATGGCAGCGGTTTTCGGCGTTTTTCTTGTTATAGGGAACAGGAAATTTATTTCCCTCTGGGTTGGTTCTGATTTTTTTGGAGGGGATATTCTGAACATAATATTTGTATCCTGGGTGTTTTTAGATTCACTTTACCGTGGAACAGGCACTGTTATACAAGCTTCTGGTGATTTGAGGAAATGGTCGATGGTATCTATTATAGAAGCCCTGCTCAATATAGGTATCAGCCTTGTCCTTGTAAGAACATTGGGGCTTATTGGAATTGCTTTGGGGACTACTATTTCAAGAACAGTATCTGGTATTTATACTATGATGTTAACTTGCGACAAGACTCAGTTTTCGATTTGGTCATTTGTATGGAGGGGTGTATTTTTTCCTATGCTGCGAAGCATTCCGTCATGTTGTGTGATCATTATATTTGCTCTTTTGGTATCTCAAACTCTGGGGTGGTCTTGGCTATGCCTGATGGGATTAGCGGGTATGGTGACAAATATTTTGTCTTTTGAAGGGCTGGAGCTAATAAGGCTTTCTAATATACCGTTTAAAGATCGTTTTCGAAATATTTTCGTATTGGGGCCTGTTTAATGTCTCTGGCTGATTAGGCCTATCATATGAATTATATGAAATCAAGACTTAAAGCTTTCAAGTGTGTGCTGGGAAGTTATAAAAGGATTGGCGTATATGATTTGGCCAGGTTCCGGGTGCTTTCGCGGTGCGCTTGCATGGGGCACAATATATTGGAGGAATTAGGCTGGAAAAGAGTGACTTTGAATCATCAAAAATCGAGAGTGGATCACTTGCTGAAGTTATCAGAATCGCCGTGGATTAAGCCCAAACCCATTTTTGTTGAGCCGTATTTGAACCGAAAGGACATCCTTCCGCTTATATGCCAGGAGCGTCAGAATTTTTGGAACTATAGAAGACCGGATGTTGTGTTTATGGATTCATACTCAGAGCTTACAGATCAATTATTTGTGCATAGGAAAGGGTGGCAGTTTTTAGCGAATTACACGGATATTGATCATAGCAATACTTTTAGTCAATATTTTGAGTCTTATGGCTTGCTTGAGTTAAACGAATTAAAGAAATTATATTCCTCGTTTTTTTCTATGCTGAGAAAGGTATATGGCAATATTCCTATCATATATTTGCATTTTCCTACTACTCTTGATAAACGCACGAAATTTCAAGATAGGGGACAAACAATTGTAGAAATTGTTGATTCTATAGCGCATAAATTTGAGAAGTTGTATTCTATGAAAATTCCTGACCAGATTGTTAACAATAGTTTTAAAGACTGTTCTAAGCAAACACTAAAAGATTTTCCGTATCACTTTAACAAACAAGTTTACAGTTATTTCGCCGAAAAAATCCGTTCTTTGGGGATCAGGGCAAAATGATCTATTAAAAAAATCAGAAGTGGATGGCACAAGTTGGTAGCGTTTCTATATCCATAACATGATTTCGATTAAAGAGGCATATTTATAGTGAAGACTATTCTACGAAAAACAATAACAACTCTATTCAAGGCGATATGGGGATTTATTCGGAAAGCCCTGGGGTCAAGAGGCCACGGACTATTAAGGGACCTGATTGAAGTGGTGGAAGAAAACGCAAAGGTTTTTATCACTTATCATTCTCGTCCAATGGATTCAGCCTCGGTCTGCACTAAGAGGGATGATGTCAGAAACCAGAAGCGATTGGCGATTATTATACAGGGGCCAATTGTCTGCAAAAATGATTTTACTCTGGAGACCGTGAGAATATATAAGGAGCATTACAGTAACGCGCTTATCATACTATCAACTTGGGAGGATGAGAACTCTGATGCGGTCAAGCGCTTTGAAGAGTTGGATGTATCAGTAATATTAAATAAAAAACCAGACTATTCCGGCATAAGTAACATAAATTTCCAGATTGTTTCTGCGGGGAGCGGTATTAGAAAAGCGCAAGAACTTGGTGTTGAATATGCATTAAAGACAAGGACAGATCAAAGGATTTATGCGCCTAATGTGGCGGATTATTTATCCAACATAGTAGAGGTATTTCCGGTTAGCCGCGGTTATGAGAGGCAAAGAAAAAGAATCGTTGGAGTAAGCCTGAATACATTCAAGTACAGGATGTATGGCCTGTCAGACATGATGATTTATGGGTATATAGACGATATGCTTTTATACTGGAATGCAGTACTTGATCAAAGGAAATTTAGTGATGAAGAAACACAAAAAGCTTCTACTTCACTAAGAAATTTTGCTCTCTGGAGAGTGTGTGAGGTTTATCTGTCCACTGAATTTTTACTGAAAGTGGGCCGCAAATTGGAATGGACGCTAAAAGATAGCTGGGAGGCTTTTGCAGACCATTTCTGTATTATTGATAGGGAACAATTGGACCTGTTTTGGCCCAAGTATAACCGTTTTGAATATCGGTGGCTGGGTTATACGGAGAAAATTAATTCTGAAGAAATGAATTTCAGGGAATGGTTAAATATTTACAATAATTTAGGTAACAAAAATATACGTGAGAATATTTTGGATTAGGGTTTTAGATTGCCTATATAAGCAAGTCTGTGTGGGTGAATGACTTAATCGAGGTAGGTGATTAGCTGTTCCTAAACAGAATAGCCAAAAAGGTCGTTATGCTTAAAAATTTAGCTTGGCGTTTATTTAGTAAGATTATAATTGTGTTATATGACTTTAAAATTAAATCACCCGCTTCTGGAAAACTGGAACTAGTTGAAGATTTGAGGAAGGAGTTTCAAAACATTCTTCCTAAAGAGATGAAAAACTGTTCACTAGTTGAAAAAGAGTGGGAAGAGAATATGAATCGTCTTCGCGAATTGATTTTAACAAAAAACCCGAGAGAATTCTTGCGTTGGGATGTTATTCGTAAAACAATGTCTGTGGACCATGCCCCGTATATCAGGACTGAATTGAATCATCTCAAAGGGAGGCATGATTGGAATGAACTGTGGAGAGATGCAATTAAAAAGGATGTAACTGGGAGCCCGATGCCTTTTCCTTTATACCCACGTAGTAGCGGGAATGTAATTCATCATGCATATCACTTATGTCAGTTTGAAGAAAAGACTAAGATAAGAGGTGAGAAGACCAATTTTATTTTTGAATTCGGGGGCGGTTATGGAGGGATGTGTAAACTGATTCATAATTTAGGATTTAAAGGGAAATACTTGATTTTTGATTTGCCTCCATTTTTTTTTCTGCAAAAGTTCTTTTTGCGTTCATCAGGGATACCCGTTCATACCATTGACACTTTCATGCGAGCAGACAGTGGAGTGGTTTGTGTTTCGGATATTGAGGAATTAGACATTATCCTCGATAATCACCGTGACGAAAAACAGTCTCTTTTTATCGCAACTTGGTCAATAAGTGAAGTTCCCGTGAGTCTTAGGAAGATGATACTTCCTCTAATCTCTCGCTTTAGTTCTTACCTGATTGCCTTTCAAGATCGTTTTGGCAAAGTAAATAATAATGAGTTTTTTGAAAACTGGCAAAGAAATTATAATAATGACTTATTATGGTTTGGATGGAAGATAGGACATCTACCTGGGCATAATTATCTTATCGGTACCAGATTCATAAGTGAATAATCAATTCTCTGACTCACTGAATGTAGATTTTCAACTGCCTAAGAGGGAGTTTTGGCGCAATGGTTTGGCTGGGGTAATGAGCCAAGTTCTATTGACCATTTTGAAAGTATCAACCCTAGTGAATTATATGAGAGTGAATTTCATTAGGAAAATGCTCGGCTTATGAAAGAAAAGCTCAAACAAATAGGCTGGATATATGACGCAAATGCTTACCTTAGAGCAAAAATACAAGATAGAAAGGCTGAAAGTGAGTTGAATTACTATCGAGCACGAGCTGCAAGAGAGAATATTGTTTGCTTAGAAAATGAAAAGCTGATTGAGGAATTTCAAAAAAGATTAAAAAATCGTGGCGTTACTCCTTCCTTTAAGGAAAAAGGAGAGCTTCATATCTTTTTAGCTTATTATGTAAGCAACTGGGAAGCGATTTTACCAAAGACACTGAGATCTTTTGGTAGAGTTACAGAATTTGAATGGGGTTGCCAAGGCTTTGATATTCATTCTTTTGGCCAAAAGTCGTATAGAGATAAAATGAATAATGCGATGTTGAACGCTTTTTATGAAGCGCACAAACAGCAGCCAATAGATATAGTTGTAGGGTATTTGGCTGGTAAAAATACTTCCCCTGAAGTGTTGCAAAAGATGGGGGAAAATAGGGCAATTATTTTTAATTTTTGTTTTGACGATAAGTTGTCTTTACGAGGGAAAATGCTTAATGGGCAGTGGACCGGTCCTGCTGCTCTGGCTTCGTCGGTTGACTTGAATTTGACAAATGCTCCTGAAACGCGCATCAAGTATTTGGTAGAGGGAGGACTGAGCATGTTTTGGCCGGAGGCCGCTGACCCTGGCACCCACAAACCTTATGATGTTCCTTTTAAATTTGATGTTTCCTTTGTAGGCCAAAAATATGGATGGCGTCTAAAGTTTATTGCGAAATTGGAAAGAACGGGCATAAACGTTACTTGTTTTGGGAATGGCTGGGAAAACGGCCCGTTGTCTGATGAAGAAATGATTAAACTTTATTCCCGCAGTAGGATCAATCTTGGTTTTGCCGGCGTCGGGCACTCGAAAAAACTGATGTGCCTTAAAGGAAGGGATTTTGAGGTGCCGATGAGCGGGGGGCTGTACTTGACACAGGATAATCAAGAACTTTCCTTGGTTTATGATGTAGGCAAGGAAATTGTTACGTATAAAGATGAAAATGATTGCGCTAAAAAGATAAAATGGCTTTTGTCAAATTCTGATGAAACGGATAAAATCAGGAAAGCAGGCAGGAACAGGGCAGTAACAGAACATACCTGGGGAAAGAGATTCCATCATATTTTTTCACTTGCAGGGTTGTTAGAAGATTCAACACCGGAGGATATTTAATGGCTTTAGATTCTAAACTGAAGGCAGGGGCTTATCTTGTCAAGTCATACGTGACTGCTATGCCACGTGTGATTTATCGCGCGACATTCTCCCTTATGTTTGACCCCAAAGGGACACAAAAGTTTGTGCATCAGATATTGAATGCACAGGATATTGAAACAGATGATCCAATATTGGGCAGTAGAGACATTACTGAACTCATGAACGGGGGGGGAGATATACAGATCACAGGTCCTTATTATGCGCGACGTAGCAGTGACACCCGGTTATTAATGGAATTGGCTTGTTTGGCTTATCTTGCGCAGAATTTACATCCTAAATTGATATTTGAGATAGGTACATTTGTTGGGCGTACTACTCGCTTGCTGGCAGTGAACATCGCGCCAAATTCTCAGATTGTAACTCTTGACTTACCGCAAGAGCAAGTCAAACAGGATATAGGCGTAGACTACAGGAACACCACGGAGGCTTCTCGTATACGCCAAGTGTACGGAGACAGCCGTTTTTATGATTTTTCGGCATGGCACGGAAAATGTGATTTTGTATGGGTAGATGCATGCCATGACTATGACTTTGTTGTGAGCGATACCAGAAATGCTCTGAATATGTGCCGTCCAGGAGGATGGATTGGTTGGCATGATTACCGCCATACTGCATGGTGGTCCGGGGTTACACGGGCTGTTCGTGAATTGCGTTTTGAGTATCCAGGGCTAAGGCATGTGCGAGGAACCACAATGGCACTTCTGAAAAAGCCGGAGAAAGAGGATAAAAGGAATGAGTGATTATCGCATCCGAATATATCGGAAATATGCTTCAAATATGCAGGATGCAACTGCTGTTTTTGATAAAGCTTTTGCTGAATGCTGGGGAATTGCGTATGACACGTTTTTAAAAGGTTGGCTTCCTGAAAAAAAAGACGCGCTATCCTTGATCTGGCTTGCGGGAGTTGGGTTTTCAAAAAAAATTATGTGTCTCAAGGGCTGGGATTTTGACAATTCCAATGAGTGGAGGTTTATATTTTACTCAGGATAATCCAGAGTTTTCTCTGGTTTATGATGTTGGTAAAGAGGTCATAACTTATAAAGATGAAAAAGATTGTATGCAAAAGATTAAATGGTTTTGGCAAATCCTACCGAGGCAGATAAGATTCGAAAAGCAGGACGCAAAAGGGCTATGAAAGATCATACTTGGGAAAAGAGATTTGAGGATATTTTTAGATTGGCTGAGGTAATGAAATAAGAGGAAATAGTTGAAGATTGAAACTTCAAAATTAAGGAGAGTGCAAGGTGACAAAGCGATTGTTGAAAAGATTGAAAGAGATTGTTTGCGAAAAAGGGATAAAAGGGTATTTGTTGCATATTAAATGGTGTTTATATAACAAACCGTTTATAGACGAGATTTGGTATCTGCTGAATTACTATTTACATCCATTGCGAAAGGTTTTAAAAAATGTTCAGGGGTCTAAAATGCTATTGGATTTATCGGATAGTGGGATAAATAGAGATCTTTTTCTCTTTGGGTGTCGTGAGCCTGAGAGCACCAAAATTTTCAAGACCGAATTACGCGAAGGCTCGAAAATCGCAGAAATAGGCGCAAATATTGGTTATTATGTTTTAATAGAATCCCAGATTGTAGGTAATACTGGAAGAATTTATGCGATAGAACCTGCTCCGCAAAATTTCGCAAGGCTTAAGGAGAATATCAAAATAAATTCGTATCCGATAGATATAACGCTTTACAATACAGCGCTCTCGGATAAAAAAGGTAAAGCGCGATTTTCTATAGCAACAACCTGTAATAATTGCAGGTTATTTTTACCTGGGGTTGACGATGGGAAAAGTGTAGAAGTTACAACTAATATCTTTGATGAGTTGTTTTTTGATAAAGAAATTGATGTGATACGCATGGATTCTGAAGGGGGTGAATGGCTTATAATAAAAGGGATGGAATGCATTTTTAGAAGTCGCAAGCCGCTAAAAATGTTCATTGAAGTTCATCCCATGCTCATTGAAGAATATGGCGGGAATATTGAGGAATTTTTAAGTATTTTGGCTAATGCCGGTTTTGAACTTAAATACCTTGTTGTTTGGGAGCCATTATCACATTTTATAATACCATATATAAAAGGAAGGACTGCGCGGGAACAAAGCATTGAGTACAATATGCCTTTGAGGGATTTGTTGGAAGATGAGACAGAAAGAGAAAATCTTTGTTGTAAATCGGGGCATAAGTATGAGGCGGGATATAAGATGTTTTTAAACCGGGAATAAAAGGAAAGGGTGGGACTTTGTTATGAGAATATTGTATGTCAAACTACTTAATGAAGGTGGAACGTGTTTTCAGAGGATGGAAGCGACTATGTCCTTGGGGTATGATGTAACGCATATTGATACGAAGTAAGATCATCCCTAAAGTCAAGACAAAAAACAGGGTTGGTGAAGGTGCTTAGAGTAAGAAGTCTGTTTTGTTATATGGGAGATATTTAATTTGGAAGGTGGTATGGGTAACCTTGGCATTGTATAACTTTGTCTATAAATTGGCAGCATAGGAACCGGCATTTATACACGAGTTTTTTGATATCAGGTTTAAAGAAAGGTGAGTAGCTGATATGCGGATTTTTTATGTAGGCCCATTATGGCAGGGCAATACCTGCCTTCAGCGCTATCATGCGTTGTCTGATTTAGGCCATGTGGTCTTCCCTTTTGATACTGAATGCTATTTTCCGTCTAAGTACAGGGGAATACACACCCTTATACGGAAGATCGCGTTTGGTCCCCGGCTGTGGAGACTGAACAATGATATTATAGCGAGGGCCAAAGAGTTTAATCCAGACTTGATATGGGTCGACAAAGGTCTCCTGATTGATCCGAAAACATTAAAAGATTGCAAGAGGCTGCCAAACTCACCGATATTGATTCATTATTCCCCTGATGACATGATGAACCTGAATAACCAGTCAAGGTTTTATCTTCGCTCTATCCCGCTATACGACATTCATATTACCACCAAGACGCCAAATATAGAAGAGTTGAAAGGATTGAGGGCTAAGAGGGTCTATTTTATGGATAATGCATATTGCCCTGCCATGCACAGACCTGTTCCTATTGCTGATGTTGACCGCAAAATGTATGGGGGGTATATGGGGTTTATTGGTTCGTATGAGAAAGAACGTTCAAATTCCATGATTCATGTTGCAAAATCCGGCTTGCAAGTTCGGATATGGGGCCCGGGCTGGGAAAATTGTAACCTAGTTCAGCATCAAAATCTTCTTATTGAAAACAGGTCCCTTTGGAGAGAAGAATACGCACAGGTGATATGTTCCACAGAGCTCAACCTGTGTTTTCTCAGAAAGGTAAACCGGGACACGCAAACCACAAGAAGCATTGAGATTCCTGCGTGTGGAGGGTTTATGGTTGCTGAAAGAACGGATGAACACCTTCGACTGTTTAAAGAAGATGAAGAGGCTGTCTTTTTTTCATCTGATGTCGAATTAGTAGAAAAGCTTCGATATTATATTAAGCGCCCGGAAGAGAGGAGGCGCATTGCAAGGGCGGGCCGAGATCGCTGTCTAAAGTCAGGTTACAGTAATGAAAACAGGCTTAAGGTATTCTTCCAGGAACTTGGTTTATGAGAAGGGCTAAAGGATCGATGCATCAAATACGAATTCGGAAATTAAACCGGCAGCAGAGGCTGGTGGTTTTCCGTCCCGGCGCTTTAGGGGACACTCTTGCGGCGGCACCTGTTATTTGGTCACTTCGCAAAGAGTTTTCGGATACATGTATCGAATACCTTTCGGAAGAGCACACAAAATCATCAATTATAGCGGCCTCGGATGCGGCCGATTTAATCCCGGAAATTGACAGAACCTATCAATACTCACCTTCGACCGGTTGGAGAGTGAGATTGCTGGAACTCCGTTCCATAATAATGCCGCGCCGAAAAGATATATTAGTCTACTTGTGCTATCAGCGTACATCCGCCTTTGAGGTGTTGCGTGATTGGATTTTTTTTATATTAGTTGGTTTCAGGCATTTTATTGGTTTTAGAGATGCGTTTAAGGATGCCGTGCGAGGTAATGTTTCTGATTCGACTGAGACAGAGTATGAAAGACTTTTTAGAATAGTAAGCTCATCGGGCATTTACCTTGATCGCTCTGCCTGCGGGGCATTGCGTACTGATAACTCATGGGGAAAAGAATTCTGGCATAAGAATAAACTTAATGGTTCTACTGTAATAGCTGTGTGCCCCGGATCAAAAATGCAGGCTAAACGATGGCCCGCTGAACGTTATGCCCAGGTTATTACTGAACTGGATAGAGATGCGCGGCTGTCCTTTATACTTATTGGAGATGATAATGACCGGGATGTTGCAGAATATATATGCCATAATACAACAGCTACGGTAGTATCGGCCGTCGGAGCAACACTTCTTCAAACCAGCACAATCCTGTCTCGCGTGAAAATGTATATTGGAAATGATACCGGGCCAATGCATATGGCTGCCTTGCAGGGCGTGCCCTGTGTGGCTATTTTTTCTGCCCGCGATCGTAATAAAAAATGGTACCCCTGGGGTGAAGGACACATTATATTACGTGCAGAAATTGAATGCGCTGGTTGTATGCTTGAGAACTGCCTTGCAACTCCTCCGGAATGCTTATCAAATATCAAAGTGGAATCAGTAATAGAATCGGTCAAGCGAATTTTTAACAGGCGGTGCGTTTAACGCCTGTATTATCATGATAAAATAAAGCCATGGAATTTAATACAATTGTTCTAGGCATTATTGCCTTGATAATGTGGTCTTTTATTTGGCTGCACGCATCACGAGGCCCTTTGGGATGGATATCTCCAATTAGTTTGTTTGCAATGGGAGTGCTTATATTTTATATCATTCCACCTCTTTACTGGCAGTTTAGACCATGGAACTACTGGGTTCCTCCTTATTTTGAGGGATTGCCCCTTGTTCTTATCGGTGCAATCGTACTCGGCCTGCCTTTTATGTTCGTTAAATTGCGTCGAGCAAGGCATGGCAAAGTTTCTTGCGAGATCATGGATTTTCAAGTGGGTCGCTTTGGTTCGGGATTATGGCTATGTGTTTTGCCTGTCTTAGCAGGGCTGGGATGGAAAATCCATCTGCTTATACTGGGTTATCAGAGCAGACTTGCCCGTACTGCACCCGTATTGTTTGGTTCTAAATCCCTCGCATTTCTAATAGGTAATATTGGATACTACTACTTTCCATTTTACTTTGCCCTGGCTATCCTTGGAAACAAGAGACAGCGGTGGGTTGGTATACTGCTCTGGATTTGTGACGGAATATTTCAAATGTATACGCTGCATCGTCATGCTATGCTGTTTTTTGTCTTTCGTTCATTGGTATTCATAACAATATTAGGTTTCAAGATGAGCAGAAAGCAATGGGTAGGCATGGCCTTTTTCGGCATATTTGTTATTGCAATTATTGGCAAAACACCTCACCTGGCCTATCAGGCTGTGACCATTGAAATGCCCTATTTAACACCGGTTCAGGTTGTACAAATCGTGGGAAAGACTACAGGATCATTTTTGGCCAGTGGAACGAACGATGAGGAATTTTTCTTGTTTAAGGCAGTGGATGATACTATGTTTCGTTTATATGACGCCCGATCGGCTTCTGCTGTAATGATGGATGTACCCAATGTAATTCCTTATCACTATGGCGTAACATTTCTTCAGATATTTTATGCGCCAATACCCCGATATTTTTGGCCGGATAAGCCATCATTAGGTGATATCCATATGGTAACTACGCTGGTGATGCCTGATGACAGCGGTATCAATCCTACTGGTACAATTGCTGAATTGTATATGAATGGTAACTTTATATTTGTCTTCTTTGGTGGTGCTATCTGTTTTATGATTTGCCGCTGGATTGAACGTGTGTTGCTACGAAAGGAGTTGAATCAATACATCTTGCTGTGTGTTTATCCTATAATGACGCAATGGATAATTGGGGCTAATTACAACCTGACTCAACGATTGAGTGAAGGGCTTCGCATTGTCATATTTATATGGCTATTTTGGTTATTCATTAGATTTATCAGAGGACGTTGGATAGTAAGATTCCCAAATCGTGTTAAAGCTTTTTCACAGGGAATCGTGATTCCTATAGGTGATTGATGAAAATTCTTTTGTATTCAACCTACAGGCCGGATATGCTGGATGGAGCATCGGTTTCTGGCCGTAACCTGGTACGAGCGTTGCGGGAGCGCCAGGCTGATGTAACCGTGTGTACTACTGATCTGGGATGGACCCAAAATCATATTGGTGCTCACGGCGATAAGCGCAAAGACTTGCACCTATCCCATGCATGGTTTTCTCATATTTTGGAGATATCTCCAGGTTTGGTGCTGTTCTTTTGCAAAACGATCAGATCATTTAATGTGGTTCATTTTCGGGGAGTCTTCTCGTTGGGCACTATTGTTGGTTCTTTTATCGCCCGTCGATTAAAAAAACCCTATATCATATCACTTGTTGGAGACCGTGTTCCTTCTTGGAATGAGCGGTCGGCTATAAACCATGGAACCATAAAGTACTTCTATTCCAAGTTTCTTATAAGACGGTCGCTGCAGGACGCCGATTATATTGTATGCACAAGTGAGATGGAGTGTAATCAGATAACAACCCAGTTTAACATTCATAATGTGAGAGTTACTTCTATCCCGGACGGATTAGCGATATCCGCTTATTCAAAATCTATTGAACGTTCAATTTTGCAAAAAAAGCTTGGGATAATGCCTACTAAGTCAATATATCTATTTTTAGGGCGACTATCCAAAGAGAAGGCTTTGGAATTTCTCATAGAGGCCTGGAAAAAGGTTATTGCTCAAAGAAAAAATAGTGTTCTGGTTATTGCTGGTGGCAACAGACTGAACCTAAAATACATTGAATCTTTGAGGAAGAGGATAACTGCGTTGGAACTCTCCGAAAGCGTGCTTTTGCCCGGTTCTGTTTCAGGCGAGTTGAAAAACGCGCTTCTCCAGAATAGCTGTTGCCTCCTTTTGTCTTCATACCGGGAAAGCTTTGGGATTGTGGTTCTGGAGGCCTTAGCATCCGGTATACCTGTATTAACCAGCATGGGAACTCCATGGGAATGTTTGGAAAATGAAGGATTAGGCCGTTGGCTTCCATGGGATACGAATATTTGGGCAGAGGCTATGATTAAACAGGCTGATATGGCTAAATCAATGGACAAGAAGTTTCTTTTAAAAAGCAGACAGTGGGTTAATGAAAATTTTAGCTGGGAGAAAGTAGCTGAACGTTATATCGAAGTTTATCAGGAAACCGGCAAATGTTAAGTTCTGTCGTCTAAAAGATGAGGAGCGCGATAAAGGCAGGCAGAAAGAAATGCATGGCGATATGATTACAATGATAGTTTTTGCGGATGGTGGTTTATGAATATATGGCTTATAACAATTGGTGAGACACTGCCTTTAGAACAGAATGTGCGCAAACATCGCACAGGTATGCTTGCGGATACGCTTGTTGGGCGCGGATATACTGTGCGTTGGTGGGTAAGCACTTTTGAGCATCAGCGAAAGGCAATGCAATTTGCAAAAGATCGGGAGGTTTCATTATCGGACGGATTTGCACTTCAGGTTCTTCGAGGCTGCGGTTACAGGAAAAATGTTTCTCTTGCGCGTTATATTGATCATCTGGTTGTAGCGTTTAAATTTCGGGTACAGTCGAAAAAATTCCCCAAACCTGATGTCATTGTAGCATCTATGCCTGATCATCTGTTGGCTTACGAAGCGGCGCGTTATGCGCGGAAAAATAGAATCCCTTTTATCGTTGATATAAGGGATCTCTGGCCTGATATTTTTCTGGATCGTTTTAGAAGCATGGGATTGTATGGTGTGGGGAAGATAGCCTTAGCCCTTGATTTTGCGAAATTGTCTTTTTTATTGAAGAATGCGGATTCTTTGGTGGCGGTTTCGAAAGGTTATCTCAAATGGGGGCTGGATAAGATTGGGAGACCTGAAAGTCCCTTTGATAAGATGTTCTATCTCGGCTATAAAAACAGCAATGCAAGAAACCAGGTTAATAAAGAGGAAAGCTTGTGTGTTCCTAACTGGCTGAAAGGAAGAGAAAAACAAAAAGTGTTTGTTTTTATCGGAACCTTTGGCGTTTCTTACGAGTTAGAACTTATTTTGGATGCGGCCAAATGTTTTAGCAGATCGAGTAGAACAGATATCTGTTTTGTTCTGGCTGGCGCTGGTGAAAATTTTGATTTGATCAATAAGATGGCCGCTGGATTGCAGAATGTTGTGTTGCCGGGCTGGATAGGAAAAAAAGAGATTAATGTTCTTTTGAAGATTGGCTTCGCGGGCTTGCTTTTATATGTTAAGGATGCTCCCCAGGGTTTGCCCAACAAGCCCTTTGAATATCTGTCTGCCGGACTGCCCCTTGTCAATTCACTGGAAGGCGAGATGGCGGAATTGATAGACTTGCACGGATTTGGCCTGAATTATCTTCCGGGTGATTTGGAGGGGCTGTGCCAGTGCATTGAACGCTTTGTTGATGATGCTAAGTTGCATGATGAGATGTCCCGAAACGCTTCTCAATTTTTCAATAAATATGCGGATGCCGACAAAATTTATGATGAATATTCTGGACATATTGAACGGTTGGTTGAGTATAAAAGACATACTAACAGTAAAATGCGGAGTTAAAAATGGATAATGATTATATATCAGTAACCGAAATTGCCGGTGAGGAGATTACTCAAGAACAGGTCGATCGGCTGTGCAACCGCTACTATTGGGTGAGGCAGTATTGCACTGGTAAAGATATGTTGTAGAAGCGGCATGCGGGACAGGACAGGGGTGGGATATCTAAGTGGGATTGCGAAGAGCCTTGAGGCGGGCGATTGTTCCGGCGAGATTTGCGCGGCTATTTTGGCCAGGAAAATGTAAGATAGAATGAAACGTATTTTTGACATAATATGCTCGGCATGTGGGCTTTTGGTTTTAAGCCCGTTTTTAATCCTTGTTGCTTGTATGATAAAGGTCGGTGATGGAGGGCCTGTTCTTTATCGTGGGGTTCGGGTAGGGCTGAATGGAAAGCTGTTCCGTATTTCCAAATTTAGGACGATGATTGTTAATGCTGATAAGATAGGAGGGGCGTCTACAGCTGATGATGATTCGAGGATAACAAAAATCGGGAGATTTTTAAGAAAGTGGAAATTAGATGAACTGCCGCAACTCATCAATGTATTTAAAGGGGAGATAAGTTTTGTGGGGCCAAGGCCGGAGGTCAAGCATTATGTAGATATGTTTAGCAAAGAAGAAAGGGCAATTTTGAGCGTACTTCCCGGAATAACAGATTGGGCTTCATTATGGAATCCGGATGAGGGGGCAGTTCTCGCGGGGAGCGCTGATCCGGAAGAGACATACATGGAAAAAGTAAGGCCGACAAAATTGAAACTTCAGCTAAAATATGTAAAAGAACACTCGTTTTTGACCGATATCAAGATCATTTTTCAGACACTGATAGCAGTTGCGATAAGGAGAGGGTGATGGAATATTCCGCGGAATTACTAAAAGATCTATACCGGGCAATGGCTCGAATTCGATACTGTGAGGAGAGTCTTATCGCTTCGATCCTGAATGGCGATGTGCGTTGTCCCTGCCACCTTTATTCTGGTGAAGAGGCCGTTGCTGTAGGGATTTGCGCTTCGTTGAACGAAACGGATTATATCTTTGGCAACCACCGTTCTCATGGGCATTTTCTTGCCAAAGGCGGTGGGATGAAAGAACTTGTGGCGGAAATTTATTGCAAAGAAACAGGTTGTTCGCGCGGGAGGGGCGGCTCTATGCATTTGATTGACCCTGATGTGGGGATGATGGGGTCCGCGCCGATTGTCGCGGGCATTATTTCTTTAGCTCTGGGCGCCGCGCTCGCGGTATCAATTAGAAAGGATAATCGGGTGGCAGTTTGTTTTTTTGGCGATGGCGCGGCAGGCGAAGGTGTTTTGTATGAGTCATTGAATTTCGCGGCGCTTAAAAAATTGCCGATTATATTTGTTTGTGAAAACAATTTGTATGCTACTCATATGCCTGTTCGGGAATGTCGTGTTGAAAATAACATTTACAAGATCGCGGAACCTTTTTTTATTGAAAGCCGCGTGGTTGATGGAAATAATGTATTGAAAGTTTATGAAGCGGGTCGAAAAGCGGTTGATAAGTGTAGGCTTGGTGAAGGCCCGGTTTTCCTTGAACTCCTGACGTATCGTTTCCGGGGTCATGTGGGAGCTGACGATAATATCCATGGAACGCATACTGATATCCGGCCGAAGGAGGAGATTGAAGCGTGGTTTCAGAAAGATCCGATAAGACTGTTTGAAAATTATTTATCGCGGAATAAACTGGTGAATGAAGAGGCATTAAGTGAAATAAGGCGGGAAGTCCGGAATGAAGTTGAGGATGCTCATATATTTGCCAGAAGCAGTCCTGCGCCTGATAGGAGGGAATTGACAAAATATGTCTACAGATAGGAAATTACAATATAGTCTTGCCATAAATGAAGCCTTGCGTCAGATGATGGATATTGACCCGTCGGTTTTTTTGATTGGCCAGGGCCTAAAAAGTCCCTGGTATGTTGGTAATACGGCTCAGGGATTATTAGAGCGGTTTGGTTCTCAGCGGGTGGTTGATACACCTGTTTCCGAAAACGCCATAACAGGCGCGGCTGTTGGGGCAGCGATTATCGGGATGAAACCGATCGTTGTACATCCGAGAATGGATTTTCTGTTGTATGCTATTGATCCGATAATAAATGAAGCGGCCAACTGGCACTACATGAATGGAGGCAAAACTTCTGTTCCGGTGGTTATCTGGGGAATTATCAACCGTGGAGGGGAACAAGCGGCACAGCATTCTCAATCCTTCCACGCGATGTTCGCGCATATCCCGGGTTTGAAGGTGGTAATGCCTTCGACGCCTTACGATGCAAAGGGTTTGATGATTAAGGCGGTTAGAGATCCCAATCCTGTGATATTTATTGATGATCGCTGGCTTTATGGTTGTGAGGATATTGTTCCTGAAGAAGTGTATGAAGTGGAAATCGGAAAGGGTGTTGTCAGAAGAGAGGGTAAGGATATAACCGTAGTTGCCGTTTCCTTCATGGCGAATGAATCTATGAAAGCGGTTTGGAAATTGGAAAAAGAGGGTATAGACGTTGAGTTTATTGATCCCCGTACGGTGAAGCCGATTGATCAGGAGTTAATAGTTAGATCGGTTATGAAAACAGGCAGGCTGCTTGTTGTGGATGGTGGCTGGAAAACATGCGGCTTTGCCGCGGAAGTATCGGCAATGATATCCGAGAGTGTATTCGAATATCTCAAAGCTCCGATTAAAAGGTTAACTCTTCCGGACTGTCCGGCGCCGGCCAGTGCGGAGTTAGAGCGGGTATTTTATAAATACAGCGGAGATATTGTGGAAGCGGTTAAGCAGGTTTGTAAGAAATAAGTTTTACGTTTTATATTTTGAGTCTTAGGTGGCTTAGGTGTCGCGTTGGCAGAGCGGCATTTCAAAAAAGGCCAAATCCGCTGAGTTGATAACGCAAAGGAGAAGAAAAAAAACGATGGTTCGTAATGTTAAATTTGTGGAACCGGCAAAAGTTTACCGTATGATCAAGGATGAACTTGATGCCGTTTACTTTGAGGTAATGTCCAAAGGAGACCTGATTGACAGGGAGCAGCTTAGAAGTTTTGAAAAGAATCTCGCGGATTTTGTGGGGACAAAATACGCGGTGGGGCTCAACAGTGGTTATGATGCTCTTCATATGTCGCTGTTGGCCGCGGGGATTGGCCTCGGCGATGAAGTAATCGTCCCGGCGCATACCTTTGTAGCGACCTGTTCGGCGGTGGTAAATGTAGGGGCGAAGCCGGTGCTGGTTGATGTGGGCAAGGATTTCAATATTAATGTGGACCTCATTGAAGAGGCTATAACGGAAAACACCAAAGGCATCATTCCGGTTCATCTGAGTGGGTATATGGCGGATATGCCGAGGATTATGGAGATCGCGGAAAAGTATAATCTTGCGGTTGTTGAAGACGCGTGCCAGAGTTTGGGATCAAGTATAGCTGAAAGCCCAAAGCTGAGAACTAAAAGCAAAAAGAAGATGGCGGGTTCGTGGGGGCTTACCGGATGTTGGAGCTTTTATCCGTTTAAGATTTTGGGAGGATATGGCGACGGCGGGGCTATTACCACGGATGCTCCGGATGTTGCTTTATTTGTAACGCGTATGCGCTATAACGGCGAAGACAGAAATGCGGGCGAGTATCACGGGCATGGTTTTACCTGCCTGCTGGATAACCTGCAGGCGGCATTCTTGGATGTGAAACTGAAGCATTTGCCTGACTGGATTGCCAGGAGAAAACAAATTGCGGAAAGATACAGGGCGGCATTATCGAACATTCCGGATATTTTACTGCCTCATTATGACCGGCCTGGATTTGATCATATCTATCAGAATTATACGGTGCGGGCAAAACAAGGGAATGAGTTTTCGGAGTATTTGAAGAAAAATGGAATTGAGATTCTGACTCAATTTCGAAAGCCGTATTATAAGCACGAAGCATTAGGATTGGAAGATAGAGGATTTTCGGAAACAGAGTCGTTGAGTAGAGAGGTATGTTCTTTGCCGATGAATGTGGAAATTACGGATGAAGAAGTGAAGTATGTGATTGAAACCGTTCGTAGATTTTATGGGAAGTTTTAAATTTTAACTTAGCCCTTAAAACGAAAAAGGAAAAAACAATGAATCTGAAACTTAGTAACCGTCATGAATGGGTGATCCAGTCTGAAATACGGAATATGTCGATTGAGTGCGGCCGGATAGGCGGTATTAATTTGTCTCAGGGAGTGTGTGATTTGGAGGTGCCTGAATTGGTGCGTATGGGCGCAAAATCGGCAATCGATAAAGGGATTAATTCATATACGCGATATGATGGCATTGATGAATTACGGGCGGCGATTGCAAAAAAGCATAAAGTATTTACAGGCCGGGATGTGAATCCCGAAACAGAGATTGTTGTGAGCGCCGGGGCTACCGGAGCTCTATATTGCGCGTGTCTGGCGCTTTTGAACCCGGGGGATGAGGCAATCGTCTTTGAACCTTATTACGGGTATCATATTAGCACATTGATTGCTACTCAAGCTGTGCCTGTTTACGTGCGGATGAATCCGCCGAAATGGATGTTTAGCAAAGAGGATCTTGAAGCCGTTGTTACAGAACGGACAAAAGGAATCATTGTATGTACACCGTCTAACCCTTCCGGTAAAGTTTTTAGCAGGGAAGAACTGGATATGATTGCCGGATTTGCCGAAAGATACAATCTTTTTGTTTTTACGGATGAAATCTACGAACACTTTGTATATGACGGCAGAGAACATATTTCACCAGTCACTTTGCCGGGAATGAGGGATCGGACGATCACCATTTCCGGCCTTTCCAAAACTTTTAGCATTACCGGGTGGCGTATCGGATATTCTATTTGTGATGCTAAATGGTCTCAGGCAATCGGCTACTTCAATGATTTGGTATATGTTTGCGCTCCGGCTCCGCTTCAGATGGGTGTGGCGCGGGGGCTTAAGGAGCTTAAGCCTGGATATTACCAAAAAATATCTGAGGAATACAGGGGCAAGCGGAATATGATATGTGACGCCTTAAATAAAGCGGGTTTGAAACCTTATATCCCGCAGGGCGCATACTATGTATTGGCAGATATCTCAGGCTTGCCCGGAGAGAGCTGTAAGGAACGGGCAATGTATTTATTGCATAAGACTGGAATAGCATGCGTTCCGGGAGAGGCATTCTACCATGATGATTCAGGCGAAGGCCTTGCCCGCTTTTGCTTTGCAAAGGATAATGCTGTGCTTGATAAGGCGTGCCAGAAATTGGAGGAATTGAGAACATAAAAAATAGGGACAAAATAGGAAACAAAATAGGGACAAACAAAATAGAAATAGGAAATAGGGACAGCGACCATTTTTTTTGACAGAGCGAAGGATTTGCTATCCACAATCAGTTTGGGGATTATGACAACGATATCGATTCTATTGCCGGTAAAAAGAATTTTAGCTTTAGGCTAACAGCTGACAATAAGTAAACCTTACCTTTACCTAATATACTACATAATACTGTACTTGTATTTCGGCCTTACTTTCACCGCGTAGGTGAAAGTGTCGATTATACCAGGAGGGGGCATGATACGCGGGTATGTGAGATACTTTTTATCAAAAAATGTTAAGGCAAGAAAGAAAATCTTAGTTATAGATGACGATAGAGTTATCCGCCGGCTTTTATTCTCATGTTTAAGGAAACAAGGATTCAAAGTGATTATTGCTAAAGACGGCAGGAAAGGACTAAAAAAGGTAAGGCAGCTGCTTCCTGACCTTGTTATCTTAGATTTAATGCTTCCTAAATTACCGGGTGAAGAGGTATGCAGGGAGATCAGAAGGGATCAGAATAATGTGCCGATTATTATGTTAACCGGTAAAGACAAAGATGTGGATAGGGTTGTTGGCAAGGTTATTGGAGCGAATTCATACATTACCAAGCCTTTTGATTTGCCAAAATTAATGGAGGAGGTAGATAGTTTGATTGGAGAACACAGATGATTGCAGATTGATAAACGCGTCCCCCTTCGCTAAAGCTTACTCCTTTGGGGACTCCAGCTTGGATATTTACCGGGGTAAATTCCCAAAATCAATAGTAACTGATAGAAAACGCTTTGGAATAACAAGGGACGAACTCTACGAGGCATTAAAGGCAGAAAACATCCAGACAAAAGAATATTTTTACCCTGCGGTTCATATGCAAAAGGCGTATTTTTCATTAGGGGTTAAATATAAAGGTAAGCTTCCTGTTACTGAAAAGGCCGCAGACCGTTAGAGAACAAAGTTCTCTAACGGGGTTTAGCTTTACCTTTGTATGGACATACGGATCTGGAAGTGTTTGAGAAGGTCTGTTGGGCGATAAGGAGAATATACAGTTACAATCTCAGAGAACAGAGAACGGAAGATAGAGAGCAGATTGCAGGAAAAGTTTGACTTCTGATTTCCCTTGACTTCGCGCGGGACTCTCTATGGGCGCTGACTTCTATTTTTTGATGAGGTAATAATATGAATAGATATAAAATTAGCTGGCAGGAAAATCTGGTTTTTCTAACTGATATAGTTATTATTATTTTTTGTTATACTGCCGCTTTTTTTATAAGGTTTGACGGGGTGCTGTCTTTAGAATATTTTTCAATAACTTTAAAAACACTGCCTTTAGTGATTGTTTTTAGGACCGCGGCTTTGATGTATTTTAAACTTCATAAGAGTATACGCGAGTACGCGAGTATAAAAGATTTAACCCAGATAATTAAAGCGGTGACTGTAAGTTCGGTGGTCGTTGTTGCCGGCATTATGACCTTTCGGCTTGAGGGGTTTCCTCGTTCTATTTTTATTATCGATTGGCTCTTGCTCGTTATCGCCTTGAGCGGAACGCGCTTCATTATCCGTCTTAGCAGGCCTATAAGAAACCGCAGGGAAAACGGTAATGGCCGGCCTAAAAAAGTTCTTATTGTGGGCGCCGGTGACGCCGGTGAGATGATATTGCGGGAAATGATTTACCACTATGGCCATAATTATAAAGTTGTGGGTTTAGTTGATGATAACCCTAAGAAATATAGAAGGTGTATCCATGGAGTCACGGTTTTAGGCGCAAGGGTAGATATTCCCGATATTGTAAACAAGAGGCATGTTCAAGAGATTGTTATTACGATTCCCTCTCTTAAATCTGATGAGATGCGGGATATCGTTAACTATTGTATAAAGAGCGGAGCAAAATACAGAACGGTCCCTGATATTTCAAACATAATGGATGGAACAGTAAAGGTAAAAGAATTACGAAAGGTAAAGATTGAAGATCTCCTCAATAGAGAGGAGGTGTTTTTGGACAGACAGAAGATAGGGAGCTATATTAAAGACAAATGCGTGCTTATTACAGGCGCGGGAGGCTCAATTGGCTCTGAAGTTTGCCGGCAGGTGGCAAGATTTTCGCCTAAAGAATTAGTTCTTTTTGAGAAATCGGAAAATTCACTCTTTTATATAAACATGGAATTGGAGCAGTTTTTTAGCAGTTTGAAGAAGGTTCCTGTTGTAGGCGATATGTGTGACCGAAAAAGAGTAAAAGAAGTTTTTTTAGAACACAAACCGCAGATTATATTTCATGCGGCGGCCCACAAGCATGTTCCGCTTATGGAAACCAATTCTATGGAAGCGATTAAAAATAATGTTTTTGGAACCAGAATAATTGCTGAAGAAGCCATTGCTATCGGCGCGGAGAGGTTTATTATGCTCTCCACCGATAAGGTAGTTGAGCCAAAGAGTCTTATGGGGGTATCAAAGAAGATTGCGGAGATGTATATAACTGCTCTTGCCGGGATAAATAGGACAAAGTTTATGGCCGTGAGATTTGGCAATGTTTTGGGAAGCGAGGGAAGCGTTATACCTACGTTTAAAAAACAAATAGAAAAAAGAGGCCCAATTACAATTACTCATCCGGAAATCAAAAGATATTTTATGACCATACCGGAAGCCGCAGGGCTGGTATTAGAAGCCGGTTTTATGGGTGAAGGAAGAGAAATATTTATTTTGGAAATGGGAAGGCAGATAAAGATAATAGATTTAGCTCATGATTTAATAAGACTCTCTGGATTGGAGCCGAATAAAGATATCGAAATATTATTTACCGGTCTTCGGCCGGGCGAAAAAATGCACGAGGCTCTTGTTGAGGTGGATGAGAAATTAAAGAAGACGAGCCATGAAAAAATATTGGTTGTGGAGGCTTCAAGAAAGAATGGGCGCGGCATTTTGGAAGACATAAAAATATTAGAAAAAATAGTCAATATAGGAGATATGAATATCCTGTTGAAGAAACTCAAGCAGATAGTGCCGATGTATACTCCGAGCCTCCGGATTCTTGGAATTCGGAAGGAAGAGAAGCCGCAGCGCAGGGAAACAAAGATTATGATAGTTGATGATGAGAAAATAGTCCAGGAATTCCTGAGTAAATTTTTAGAAGGTAGAGGATATAATACGCTTTTGGCCTCTAATGGCAGAGACGCACTGGAGATTATTAAAGGCAATGATGTGCGCATCGCAATTGTTGATATAAGGCTTTCAGGCTTTATGGATGGGATTAAGATTCTTAAACATATAAAAAAGACAAATAAAAATATCGGGGTAATAATTATTACTGGATTTGGGACTGAGAAGACAAGGAAACTTAGCAATCGCTTAGGCGCTTACGCTTATATTGAAAAACCCTTAGATCTTCCGGATATCAAGAGGCAGGTGGAGGGTATTTTGAATGCGCACCTGCCTGCCGCAGCAGGGATGATCATAGATAAAAAAGGAGGAGAATTGGTATGGTCCCGATAGATATGAGTTCAGAAAATGTTCAGAAGATGATGCTTACGCCTAAGATGCTTTTAAGCATGCACGTATTGCAGCTTAACCTTATGGATTTAAGAATGTTTATGCAGGCAGAGTTAGAAGAAAATCCTCTTCTTGAAGAAGAGGGGCAAGAGGTTTTGCCTGATAAGGATGAGATTAAGCTTGATAAAGAGCTTTCAATGCTTATTGATGAGGATTTAGAAGGCCAGGATTTACATCTAGACGTAGATGAGAGGCCTTACAACATTAGTGAAGAAAAAAGATGCTATTTAGGAAGTCTGATTATGAAAAAGGAAAGCCTCTATGAACATCTTCATTGGCAATTAGAAATATTAGCCAAGAATGATGAAGAAAAGCGAATAGGCGAGTTTATAATTGGTAATCTTGATGACAATGGTTTTCTGAATATGGATTTAGACCGGATGCGCGAGAAAATCGGCGCAGATATTGAAAATTTCAAGCGCGCCCTTTCTCTGGTAAGAAGTTTTGATCCTATTGGCGTAGGAGCGCGTAATATAGAGGAAGCCCTGCTGATACAGCTTATCTTTAGCGGCAAAGGAGATACGCATCTATACAGAATAGTTTATTCGTATTTGGAGGATTTGGAGAAAGGAAATTATGAGAGGATTGCGCGCGCCATTTCTGTTTCACTCAAAGAAGTTAAAAAAGCTAAAAGGAGAATAGCTCATCTTAATCCCAGGCCCGGTGCTGCTTTTGGCGGAGAGGCGGCCAGTCGTATAGAACCGGATGTTTTCTTATCTAAAAATAATGGCTCTTATGATGCCCAAGTAAATGAACAAGGCCTGCCCAGGCTTGGAATAAACCGTTTTTATAAGAGTATCTTAAGAGAAAAAAAAGCGCCTAAAGAAACAAAGGAATATATAAAAAAGAAGCTATTAAATGCCCGCTGGGTTATCAATGCGGTAAGACAGAGAACGAACACAGTTACTCGAGTTTGTGAGTATTTATCTGAAGCACAAAAAGGTTTTTTAGAGAGCGGTGATCTCGCCGCGAAACCCTTGACCTTAAAACAGGCGGCAAGCGCCCTTTCTGTAAGTGAAGCTACTGTAAGTAGAGTTGTTTCTAATAAATATGCCCATATACTTAATAGGCTATTCGCGCTCAAAGACTTTTTTGCCGGAGCTATAAAAACAATGGATGGCAATATTGTCTCCGACAGATCTATCAAGCAAAGAATACAAAATTTTATTGAGCAAGAAGATGTTGAGAGGCCTTTAAGCGACGAAAGGATAACTTCAGCTCTTAAAAAGGAAGGCGTCAATATTGCCCGCCGCACCGTAGCTAAGTATAGAGATAGCCTAAAGATATTACCCTTTAATCTGCGTAGAAAACACAGATGAAAAATGACAACGTTGTTTAAAGGTTTAAAGTATTAAAATTAGAACCCGCCAATACTTTAATCTCCTCTGGAACCTCCGTAATTGCCCGTCCTGAAATCCTTCCGGCTTCTCACGCCGCAAATATTCAAAGATTGTTTTGGCTTCCAGCCCGGGATTAGCCTCTAAAGGCTCTTTTTCTTTTATCTTTTTCCATGCCCCTTCAAACGGGTCCCGGCGCGAGTCCTCCAGTCGTGATCCTTCCTGATTTTGTTGGGTAATTTGCCTAATTTGACGTATTTTGTGGCGGTTCTTACGTCCATTCCCGCTTTAGCCGCTGCTATTGCTTTAGTCTTTTCACTGTTCATGGGTGACAATAACCTCCTTACTTGTTGATTAGTTATTGAATACATAGACATCGTAGTGTAAAACTAATTTTTTAAAATATACCATTTTAAGGAGTCCACTTTTAATTCTTAAATGACAGCAAAAAAGGGGCGCTTGACAAAAGTCTGATTATATTATAAATTACGGGGTAATAACAAAGGCGATATATATAGGTAAGTAAGCCCGCGGGATTGTTTGATTGAATAATTTGTTTAGAGCGGCGGCGCTAAAATTCTTTTTATGCGGAGAAAATATCGGCTGGAAACAAGCTGAGTAATTTAGGTTAATATGCTGCCGGATAAAAATGTTTATTTGATCGGGTTTATGGGAACGGGAAAAACCGTTGCCGGTAAGCTTTTGGCGGACAGGCTCGGAAGAAGTTTTGTGGAGATGGATGAAGAGATAGAGAGAAGAGAGGGTAAAAAGATTGTGGATATCTTCTCCCAGCGGGGAGAAGATTATTTCAGAAAGGTGGAAAAACTGGTTTTGAAAGAGATTGCGGGAAAGAATAATTTAGTGGTGAGTTGCGGAGGGGGGGTGGTTATCGACCCGGAAAATTTAAAGATATTAAAGGAAACAGGTATTGTTGTGCGTTTAGATGCTGATTGCGGAGTAATTTATGAACGGACAAAGAAGCATACTCACCGGCCTCTTTTGAATGTGGCCGATCCCCAGGCAAAAATAAAAGAAATTCTTGATAAACGTGAGCGTTTTTACCGCCAGGCTCATCATAGTATTGATACAAGCTTTATCCCGGTTAACCGGGTAGTAGAAAAGATTGTTGAAATTTTAGAAAAATGATAAAAAAATCGTTATTTCTTCTTAATAAAATAAAGCTGTCCTCCTCTAAAATTAATAAAATACTTTCTTTTTTTCCTGATCCGGAAGTTATTCTAAGCATAAAGCGGAATGATTTAGAAAATCTATCTTTTCTGAGTGAGAGTGAAAGAAGGCGTTTGGTAAAATTAAAAGAATCTAAAGAGGCGGAGAAAGAAATGGAGCTTGCTTATAAAGAGAAAATCGAACTTTTGGATATTTTTTCACCGGAGTATCCGTCCCTTCTAAAAGAAATCGATTCCCCTCCCCTTGTTTTGTATATAAAAGGGGACAAAGAAGTTTTAAACAAAATGTGTTTTTCCATTGTGGGAACCAGATTGCCGAGTATTTACGGTGTAAATATGGCTCAAAAGTTATCTTTTAGCTTAGCTTCTTTAGGGTTTGTTATTGTTTCCGGGCTTGCCCGGGGGATTGATACTCAAGCGCATAAGTTAGCTTTAAAAGCAGGCCGGACAGTTGCTGTTTTAGGAAGCGGTTTGTTTAATCTTTATCCTAAGGAAAATAAAGAATTAGCCCGGGAAATCGCCGAAAATGGGGCTGTAATTAGTGAATTTCCCCTTTTTGAGCCTCCTTTAAAAGAGAATTTTCCCCGGCGTAACCGGATAATAAGTGGTTTATCCAAAGGGGTTTTGATTGTGGAAGCAGCTCAAAGAAGCGGAGCTTTGATTACGGCGCGTTATGCTTTAGAACAAAACCGGGAGGTATTCGCGCTTCCCGGGGAAGCGAATTCGCCTTTAAGTAAAGGGCCGCATTCTCTTATAAAGCAAGGGGCAAAACTCGTGGATTCTATCGACGATATTCTGCAAGAGCTGAACATAAGTTTTACAAGAAAAAAACAGGATTTGAATTTAACTGCTCAAGAAAGAATAGTTTTTGATATGGTTAGCCAAAAAGGGGTGTATTTAGAAGAGCTTATTCTAAAAAGCAATCTTGAAAGAAATTTCGTGAATAAAACAATTTTATCTTTGCAGATTAAAGGTATAATCAAAGAATTAAGGCCTTTGTATTTCGTAAAAGCAAATCTTTGATTGAGAAAGATTCTATCGGTATAGATGTCTGATGTCCGTAGTCTGTTTGTCTGTTCTCTGATAGCTATTATCTATTCTCGATTTTTCCGCCGAAGGCCCTCCAGAGGCGGGCAGGCGGATCTTTCGCCTACAGGCGGATCCGCTTTGGAGGAGCCTATGGCAGACTATCTTCTAAGGTCTGATGTCTGATGTCTGATGTCTGTAGTCTGAGGTCTATTATATTATGGGAAAATATTTAGTAATTGTCGAGTCTCCTACAAAAGCTAAAACAATCTCTAGGATTTTAGGTAAAGATTACGAGGTGACTTCTTCTATGGGGCATCTTGTGGATCTTTCTCCAAAGTCTTTGTCGATAAATATTGAAAAAGATTTTTCCCCGAGATATAAAATTATTCCCGGTAAAGAAAAAATTATTAAACTTCTTAAGGATAAGGCAAAGAAAAAAGATATCGTTTATTTAGCGACAGATCCGGATAGGGAAGGGGAGGCTATCGGGTGGCATATAAAAAATAAATTATCTAAAAGCGCGAAAAAATTCTTAAGAGTGATTTTTCATGAAATAACTGAGGAAGCAATCCATGAGGCCTTTCAATCCCCTAAGGAAATAGATATGGACAGGGTTAATGCTCAGAAAGTGCGAAGAATCCTGGATAGGATAGTCGGCTATCTTCTTTCCCCTCTTCTCTGGAGAAAAATCGCGAGAGGGCTTTCGGCGGGGAGAGTACAATCTGTCGCTTTGAAGTTTATCGTAGAAAAAGAAAAAGATATTAAAAAATTCAGTTCCAAGACTACTTATGGAATCGAGGCAATTCTGCGTTCGGGGCATAGAACATTTAAAGCGAAACTTTTAAAATTCGAGAATAAAAAAAGTCCTTTTGAAGAAGAAAACAGCGCCAAACAAGCTTTAGAGAAGATAAACGCGGAGAAATTTTTTGTGAAGAGTGTAAGCGAAAGGGATTTAAAAAGAAAACCGCCTCCGCCTTTTACCACTTCACTTCTGCAGCAGGAAGCTTTCAATCGGCTTAATTTTTCTTCTCAAAAGACTATGCTTGTAGCCCAGAAATTATATGAGGGTATTCAGGTTGAAGATACGATGGTCGGACTTATTACTTATATGAGGACCGACTCTTTTGCCGTTTCCGATAAAGCAAAAAAAGAAGCGAAGAATTATATAAATGAAGTATTTGGTAAAAATTATCTGCCGCTGAAAGATTATAAGTATAAAGAGAAAAAAGGCGCGCAGCTTGCCCATGAAGCGATAAGGCCGACCAGTGTCTTTAGAACACCGGAATCTCTTGAACAAAGCCTTCCTCCGGATTTGCTGAAATTATACGGACTTATCTGGAAGCGTTTTTTAGCCTCTTTTATGGAGGAAGCAACGATACGTTTAACCAAAATCAAAATAACTGCTGACGGAGGTGAATTTTTGTCCGAAGGTAAAAGGATAGCCTTTGACGGTTTTCAAAAGGTTTCAGGGAAAGATATGGAAATCCTTCTGCCGCCTTTAAAAGAAAAAGAAGAGCTTATTCCGGAAGAGTTAAAAATAGTAGAGCATAAAACAAAGCCGCCCGCGCGTTTTACAGACGCTTCTCTGGTGAAATTGTTGGAAGAGAAAGGTATCGGCAGACCCTCGACTTATGCCCCGACAATTTTTACTTTAATTAAAAGGAATTATGTGCATAGAGAAAAAGGACATTTTATCCCTACGGAATTAGGGTTTAAAGTTTGTGAATTGCTTCTGGATCACTTCAAAGTAATTATGGAAGAAGATTTTACGGCTAAGATTGAAGAAAAGCTGGATGACGTGGAAGACGGGAAGTTAGATGGCGTGAAAATTTTACAAGAGTTCTATCCTCCGTTTAAAGAGAAAATCGATAAAGCAAAAGATCTAATTAAAAAATATGTAGAGGTTACCAAAGAGAAGTGTCCGCAGTGCGGCCGTTTTCTTATCGTGAAATGGTCAAGAAAAGGGAAATTTTTGAGTTGTGCCGGATTTCCGGAGTGTAAATATGCCAAGGGTTTTTCCACAAAGTTTGACTGTCCCGATTGTAAAGAAGGTAAACTTATAGAAAGGAGAAACCGAAGAGGCCAGAGATTTTATGGATGCACAAGATTCCCTGAATGCAGATATACTTCAAGAGATTTACCGGAAGAGCAAAAAGAACAGAAGGAAGGAAAAGACTAAACGATTGCGGATAAATTTTCCGCCCGAGAGGCGCCTGCCTGCCGCGGACGGGAATCCGCCCTCTGGTTAGCGGGATGCCGCCTTGAAAGGGCGAAATAAATAGGACCATGGACTTAAGTCTGAGGTGCTTCATTTATGCCGTGTGATTTTATCCGCGGTGGTTTTTAGTTTATAATCATGATCCCTTTTTCTTATTATCAGGAAAAGTTTCTTTCTTACTTAGAAATAGAAAAGAACTATTCTCCCCATACGATTTCTAATTATCATAAGGATTTGAAAGGATTTCAATCCTATCTTGCCGGGAATTTTAAGAATAGAGACATAAAAGAGATAGATTATTTCACTCTGAGGAAATTTTTAAGCTTTCTTTATACCAAAACGCTTAGTAAGAGAACTATTTCCAGAAAAATTTCTACCTTAAAAAGCTTTTTTAAATTTTTATCAAGGGAAAGTATTATAAAAAACAACCCCGCGGTCAGCTTGATTTATCCTAAACTTGATAAATTTCTTCCCAAATTTTTAACTGAAGAGGAAGTTGTCAAAGTTTTGGATGTAGTAAAAGGGGATGATTTGTTAAGTTTGCGGGATAAGGCGATTTTAGAGTTTCTTTATTCTACGGGAGCTCGTGTCGGTGAGGCCGCTTCTTTAAAACTGGAAAATGTCGATTTGATAGGAGGAATGGTTAAGGTAAGAGGAAAAGGCAGAAAGGAACGGATTTTACCTTTAGGGGAACCGGCGATTTTAGCGATACGAAATTATTTGAAAGCCCGCAGGGATAAAAACAAGTATTTATTTTTGAACCGGAGAGAGGCTAATTTGAGTGAAAGATCTTTTCGTCTGGTGGTAGATAAATATATTAATAAAGTTTCTTTTAATTTAAAAATTTCTCCGCATACCTTTCGTCATTCTTTTGCCACGCATCTTCTGAACCGGGGGGCGGATTTAAGAAGTGTCCAGGAGCTTTTAGGCCATGCGAGTATTTCTACAACTCAGGTGTATACACATCTTTCCATAGAGAGCTTAAAGAAAGTTTACGATAGAACACATCCCAAGGCAAAATGATTCTTTTTCTTTTTCTATACGAAATTATTTTGGTTGTTTGTCTGCTTGTTTATGTGCCGGCGCAGGCTTTCAGGAGAAAAATTGATTTAAAAGCCTTAAAGGAAAAGTTTACTTTTTATCATCAAAATATAAAGGAAACACTGCGTAATACGAATGGTTCAATATGGATACAAGCAGTTAGTGTGGGAGAAGTTTCTCTTATAAAGAGTCTGGTTACGAAGCTAAGAGAGCTTACTGACCGCGAAATTATTATTACCACTACTACTCTTACCGGGAATAAGGTCGCCAGAAAGAATTATCCTCAATTTCCGGTGTTGTATTTTCCTTTTGATTTTAGTTTTTTGGCGATGAGAGCGGTTAAATTATTCAAACCGGAGTTATTTATTTCTATAGAGACGGAAATTTGGCCGAATCTCTACCGGAATTTAAAGAAAAACAATGTCCCGGTAATTATATTAAATGGGAGAATATCGGCTAAAGCCTTTAATCGTTATAAAAAAGTGAAATTTTTTACAAAGAAAATATTTGAAATGGTTAATTTTGTGGGTGTGCAGGACGGTTTTTACGGCAAAAGATTTTTGTCTTTGGGATTAGAGGCGGCGAAAATTTCTGTAACCGGGAATTTGAAATTTGCCGGTTTTGACGTGGATAAAAATTCCCTCCGGCAGTTTAAATCAAAATATGCCGGGTTAAAAACAGAGAAAGAATTCCTTATTATCGCGGCAAGTACTCATTATCCCGAAGAAAAGAATCTTTTGGAAATTTTCGGATATCTTTTGAAAAAGTTTTCTCATCTAAAAATAATGTTTGCTCCCCGCCACATAGAGAGGATCTCTTCTTTAGAAAGATTATTGATTTCTAAAAGGTTTAATCCGCGCAAAATAAGTACTTTATCCTTTGACGCTCATTCTCCAAAGGACGTTTTTCTTTTGGATACAGTAGGCGATTTGTTCTATTTTTACAGTTTAGCCGATATCTGTTTTGTGGGCGGTAGTTTAGTTAAGTTCGGAGGACATAATATTTTAGAACCCCTCTATTTTCTGAAACCCACAATTTTTGGGCCGCATATGGAAAACTTTCAAGATATAAAACACAAGGTTTTAAAAGAACAGGCAGCAGTTAGCGTGAAAGATAAAGAGGAGTTAAGAATAGTTTTGGAAAAGTTAATCTCGGATGAAAACAGGCGTAAAGATTTAGCTTCAAAGGCTTTAAATGTATTTGAAAAAGAAAAAGCTAACCTGAAAAATAATCTGCGGATAATTTCAAGGTATATCCCCTTACGCGGGTTCGAATGAATTAGACGGCGATTATACTCGCTGAGGCCAAAAAAAGTGAATTCTACATGTTTGAAAACCGAAAATACTGAGGGAAAATGAAAAGGTAAGGGTATGGAAAAAAGAAGAGAAAAATATTTAAACACAGAAAAAAAGGCACAGACAGACGCGTTTTTTTAAAATTATGATTTAAAAACTATATTTTCATATCAATCTTCTGAGAATCTCGTGAAAATCTTGTGGTTAAAAATAATCCGCAAAATCGGCGGCTTTCTCTAACGGGGTAAAAATTTGGGAATAAATATCATGCGGTTGACGGCAGGCGTAAGAATAAAGAAATGGTATATTTCGTTTCTAAGCAAAGAGAAGAAGAATCTGCCTGAGGGTTGCTTATTCTTTGTGCTTCTGCTTCTTTCTTTTATTTTTGCGATAATTGTTAGGTTACGGAATTTCCTTTACGATAAAAAAATATTAGAAGTATCGAAATTAAATAAAAAAATTATTAGCGTGGGCAATTTATCCTGGAGCGGTTCAGGAAAGACATCTTTTGTTGTCAGCCTGCATAAAAGGCTTTTTTCTGATTTTAAGGTTGCTTCCGTAACAAAAGGTTATGCCCAAGATGAGTATTTGCTTATTAAAAATGAAGTTACCGATGTTTTTGACGCCAAAGACAGAGTAGGGTTAATCAAAAAATTATCGGATAGTTTTAACCTTTTTATTCTAGATGACGGTTTTCAGTACAGGAAATTATATAGAAACCTGGATATCGTCCTTATAAAAAGAGAGGATTTAACCAGGAAAATATTTCTTATCCCCGCGTCATCTTTCCGGGAGCCAATCAGTTCTCTTAATAGAGCCGATATCGTGGTTATAACCTATTGCGGCAAAGAAGGTTTTTTAGAGAACCGGGCGAAGATTTTAAAGGAGAATAAAAATCTGAAGATTTTTTACGCGGATTATTTACCTGTCGGGTTTCTGGATAAAAATAAAGATTTTGTGCCTATTGATTATTTTAAAGAGCGGAAATTCGGTCTTTTGACCGCGATCGGATATCCGGAAGGATTTTTGAACAAACTTTCTGAGGCAGGTTTAAAACCGGGGAAAACTTTAGTTTTTCCCGACCATTACCAGTTTGGAGCGGAAGAATTACAAAAGATCGAGAATGATTTTTTTAGAGCGGGGATAGAAGATATAGTTATTACCTATAAAGATTATTATCATTTAAATTTTACAGGAAGCAAATTGAATTATTTTATCTTTCGGGTAGAATTAAAGATAGCTGATGAGGAAGATTTTTTTAAAGCAGTCAAAGAAAAGCTTGATATATCGGATAGTTTAACGAGTTAGCTAGTTAACGAGTTTTACGAGTTATACTCGCTGAGGTCATAAAGAGTGAATTCTACATGTTTGAAAACTGAAAATACTGATGGAAAATGAAAAGGAATAAAACATAATTAGGCGGATTATGTTGGTTAAAAAAAGAGGGATATAAAACCACAGATTTACCCCGTTAGATAATACAATTTAACCATCTAACGGGGTAAACACAGATGAACCCTGTTAGATAATATAATTGAACCATCTAACAGGGTGAACACAGAAAAAGGATTTTTTTATAAAGAACTAACAGAAGAAAGTAGAAGCTCTTCATATAATATTCTTAATACATTAGGATGTGGATTATTGGAAAAAATATACGAAAATTTACTCGCAGGGGAGTTAGAACTAAAAAAAAAGAAAGTTTTGCCGAAAAAAAAGTTTAATTGCAAATTTTCCAAACCGAAGCTGCGGTGCGAAAGATTAGTAGTTTAAAGCTGTGTGTACTTGTACCTGTGTTAATCTGTGGTTAAAAAATAATCCGCGTTAATCTGATAAAGCCGCGGTTAAATTAGATATCAAATGGATAAGATATACTTTTTAGCAAAGACAACAGAAAAATTCCTTAATTTTTTACCTTTAGGTTTTTCTCTTTATTTGGGGAAGCTTGTAGGAATTTATTTCTATTATTTTGATAAAAAGAAGAGGAGAAATGCCTTTGTGAATATTAAACAGGTATTCCCTCATAAATCCAATAAAGAGCTTTTTTCTATTATTAGAAAGAGCTTTGTGTCTTTCGGGATGAGCCTGGTTGAACTTTTTTTGATAGATAAGATGAAAGAAAGAGTTTCCCTGGAGTTTAAAGAGAGCCGGTTCCCTTCCGGGCATATTTTTGTGGGTATCCATGGCGGCAGTTGGGAGGTTTACAGCGCCCGCTTAGCGGGGATTCTTAATTACGCGGTTTTTGCCAGGAAGCAGAAGAATAAGTCTTTAGATGTGTTCCTGAATGAGTTGAGAAAAAGAAGTAACATCAGGGCATGTTTTTCACTTAGAGAATTCGTTAGTATGATTAAAAAAGGGTTTTGGGTGACGGTGGTTATTGACCATGGTGCCGAAGAAAAAGCTCAATTTGTAAATTTTTTTAATAAATTAGTCCCTACGCCCGGAGGTGCCGTATACTTAGCTAAAAAGTTTAATAGAAAGATATTCCCGAGTTTTGGCTACCGGAAAGGAACCCGGCACAGGCTTATTATAGGGGAGCCTATAGATTGCCGGGATGGAGAGGAAAAAGATATCTTGGAGAAGTTGAACCGGATTTATGAAAAATACATATCTTCATATCCTTCTCAATATCTTTGGTGGTATAAGCGTTTTAAGAAAAAAAAGAGCCGGAAAATTTTAATCTTAAGCGATAATAAAACAGGACATCTTACGCAATCTCTATCTTTATTGGAAATTCTTAGAGAGAGTGATTATAGAATAGAGGAAGAAATTATGACTCTAAAGTATAAAAATAGATTCACGCGTGCTTTAGCGGAAATTATTGCTCTATCTTCCGGGAAGCTGTGCCTGGGATGCGGGAAGTGTTTGAGATTCTTATTAGAGAAGGAATCTTTTCAATTTTTAAACAAAAGATTTTTTGATATAGTAATAAGTACAGGATCGTTCCTTGCTTCGGTCAATCTTATTTATTCCCGTAGCTTAGGGGCAAAATCCTGCGTAATTTTAAAGCCTAATTTGCCGGTTTCAAAATTTGATTTAGCCGTAATCCCTGAACATGACCGCATAAAAGCCGGAAATGTGATAAATGTAAAAGGGGCTTTAGCTAATTTTGATAATCCGGAGAAAAAAATAAAAGAAGGGAAGGATTTTTTTAATTTAAGCGAAGGTAAAAAGATATCCCTGTTCTTGGGTAACTTTTTGAACCAGGGAGAAATATTCCTTTCCAATTTGAAAGTATTTCTAAGGAGATTAAAGGAGTTTTCTTTAAAGGAGGATTATAAGCTTCTTGTTACTACTTCCCGGAGAACATCTTTGCCGGCCGAGAAAATCCTTAAAGATGAATTGTCTGGTTTTAAAAATACCGAGGCCGCGGTTTTCGTGAGAGAAAAGAATTATCCTTTTGTTGTAGCGGTTTTCCTTGCCTTTAGTGATATCGTTTTCGTTTCCGCTGAGAGCGTCTCGATGATTTCCGAAAGCCTGAATTTGGGCAAGACCACAGTGAGTGTGTTTCTGGAGAAGGTAGAAGGCCGTCATAAGGAATTTCTTTCCTCTTTAAAAGACGGTTTTGTGAATTTTTTAGATTATCCCTATGATGATTTTAGTTTTGATACGCCGAAGAAATCGCTGTATCAAGAAAATCGTTCATGCCTTAAAAAGGCACAGGAAATGCTGTTCTAAAGAGAATAGTTATATTGATATGAAAATAATGCAAATATTACCCAAGGTGAATTTAGGCGGTGTGGAGAGGGGAGTTTTGGACTTAAGTAAGTGTTCTAAAGATAAAACCGTGGTAGTTTCGGGTGGAGGGAGATTAGTCGAAGAATTAAAAACGGCCGGAGTAATTCATTATACTTTGCCTGTTTACAAAAAATCTTTTTCCAGCCTTTTTTTGATTGGGAAGATAAAAAAGATAATTAAGAAAGAAAGCGTCGAAATCGTACACGCGCGTTCACGTGTTCCCGCCTGGATTAGTTTTTTCGCGACTCGTAATTTGGATGCCGATTTTATTACTACCGCGCACGGAGTTTATTCAAAACATATTCTTAGTGAAGTTATGGGGTGGGGAAAGTTTGTTATCTGTCCTTCTAAGGTGATTGCCCGCCATATGATGCAAAACTTCGGGGTGGATGAAGAAAAGATCAAAATAATAACTCGTTGGGTAGATTTGGATAAATTTAAATTTAAAGACCCGAAAGAGAGGCTTACAAGTAATTCTATCGTAAGTATTGGAAGAATTTCTCCTTCTAAAGGGTTTGAGTATCTTATTGAAGCTTTTCGCGAAGTCATTAGAACCAACCCTTATTTAACTTTGAATATCGTGGGAGAACCGGAAGAGAAGAAATTAAAATATTTTGAATATTTAAAAAGTTTAGTCCGGCGTTATTCCTTGAACTATAGTGTTAAATTTTTGGGATTCAAAGGTGATGTAGAAAGAGTTTTAAATAATTCTTTGCTCTTAGTTGTTCCCTCAGTGGTGGAAGAAGCCTTTGGCCGGGTAGTTATAGAGGCTTTTGCCTGCGGTGTGCCTGTTATAGCTACTAAATCCGGGGCTTTGGAAGAAATTATAAAGCATAGAGAGGATGGTATGCTGGTTTTGCCGCGTAATCCCGGTAATTTAGCAGAGACCATCCGGGAAGTTGCGAATAATCTGCCTTTAGCAAGGAAATTAGCTTTGAATGCCCGCAAAAAGGCGGAAAAACTTTATTCTTTAAGCAGTTGTGTTTCCCGGATAGAGGAGGTATATCGAGAAGTTAAAGAATTTAAGCGGATTTTAGTTATAAAAATCTCTTCCTTAGGTGATTTAATTTTGGCTTTACCTTCACTTAAAGCGATAAAAGAAACTTTCCCCAAAAGTAAGTTAGTGCTTTTAACTTTGAAAAAGCATACTCCTTTATGTTACGGATGTCCGTATATCGATAAAGTGATCGGCATAAATTTTGATTACAAAAAGATAAAAAATATTTTTAATATTGCCAAAAATTTACGCCGGCAAAGTTTTGATTACATAATAGATTTCCAAAATAATCCGGTATCGCATTTAATCACTTTTTTCAGTTTCCCCCGGAGATCTTTCGGGTATGCCCGGAAATTAGGATTTCTTTTGACTTCCCGGGAGAAAATATCTCCAAAAAAGATTTCTCCTTTAGATTCTCAGGAAAAGATTTTAAAGCTTTTAGGAATAAGGTTTAAGGAAAAAAAGTTAACTTTTTGGAAGATAGAACCGGCATCTTTAGAGCATTTTGGGATAAAAGATAAAGACAGACTTATCGGGATAAATATTTCCGCTTCAAAAAAGTGGCGCAGTAAAAACTGGCCTCTTGAGAATACCAAAAAATTAATCGGGTTTATATCAAAAGAGATGGGTAACTTTAAAGTAGTTCTTCTCGGGGACCGGGATAGTATGGATTTGAGCAGAGGAATAGAGGTCTTTTTTAAGAAAAAGATTATTAATCTCTGCGGTAAAACCAGCTTGAGAGATTTAACCCAAGTTTTAAAAAGATTGAATCTTTTTGTCTGTCAGGATACGGCTTCTCTGCATCTTGCTTTATCTTTAGGGATAGAAACAATAGGTTTATTCGGCCCCACGGACCCTTTGAAACATACGGTAAAAGACAAAAAACTCCATGTATTTTTAAAGAAAATGCCCTGCTCTTTTTGCTATAAACCCGGCTGTAAAAATAATATCTGCATGAAAAAGATAACTCCCCAAGAGGTATTCGTGCAGATAAAGCAGATATTAGGACGATGAACCTTCTTATTATGACAACCCATTTGAACCCGGGCGGGATATCCCGTTACGTAATAAATTTATCTAAGGGATTAACCGGAAATCATAATGTCTGGGTAGCGGCTTCCGGAGGCCGATGGAAGGATAAGCTAACGGATAACGGGGTTGGATTCTATCCGATTTCTATAAATACCAAATCAATATTAAGCATAAAAGTATTTGTATCCTTTTTCAAATTAATTCCTTTTGTATTAAAGAATAAGATTGAACTGATTAGCTCTAATACCAGAGTTACTCAATTCCTTTCTTATCTTTTATACCGGGCTTTGGGGATAGGGTATGTCTCGGTTTTTCACGGGTTTTACCGGCCTTCTTTGGAGCGCAGGTTATTTAAATTTGAAGGATTAGAGACAATAGCCGTAAGCCAGGCGGCAAAACTGCATCTTATAAAGGATTTAAAAATTAAAGAAGAGAGAGTAAAGGTTATTTATAATGGTATAGACAAAGAGGAATTCGGCGTAAAGAGGTGCCGGAAAAGTGATTTTGGGGTTAACGAAAACGATGTTGTTATTGGAATGCTGGGAAGGATATCCGAAGAGAAAGGCCATTTTTTAGTCGTGGAAGCATTTAGACTTCTTCAGGTTGAACATAAGAATGTCTGTCTTTTAATCTGCGGAGAAGGGAAGTTAAAAGAAAAGCTTAAAGGAGTTGTATCAAAGCAAGGATTAAAAGATAGAGTAAGATTCCTTTCTCGGGATGCGGAGGATTTTTTGGACTTAATCGATATTCTCGTGGTAGCTTCTTCCCGGGAAGGATTTGGTTTTATTGTCCTGGAAGCTTTTGCCAAGAGAGTCTGTGTGGTTGCTTCAGGGGTAGGAGGATTAAAAGAAATAATTAAAGATAAAAAGAACGGGGTGTTTTTTAATGAGTATACCCCCCAGTCTCTGGTAGAAGTTCTGGAAGGACTGCTTAAAGATGTTTCCTTGAGAGAAGCGATTGCCGTGGCCGGGAAAAAGTCGTTAGAAGAATTTTCTCTAAGCAAGATGGTTAAAGCCACGGAAGAAGTTTATAAGGAAATCCTTGGGCGAAATTTTCACAGACATAAAAACTTGGATTATAAATGAATAATTAAATCAGATTATGAAAAAGAAGAGATTGCTGATTTCGCTGGTTATTTTAATTATAGGGGGGGGCTTTTTTTGGCTCTGGCTCTATAGCAATTATTCCCCGCCGATATTTATGTATCACGCTTTTGATAAAGAAAAAGTAGGAACCTATGCTAGTGTGTCACCGGAAACTTTTAGTAAGCAGATGGCGTTTATTAGAAAGAGAGGATATAAGGTTATTCCGCTTAGGGAGTTATGCGCTCTTCTTAAAGGGAAGAAGGAAATTCCTCATAATCTTGTGGTGATTACCGCTGATGACGGTTACAAAGATAATTTGAAAGCGATAGAGATTCTAGATGAATTTGGATATCCGGCGATCATATTTCTTGTTGTGAATAAAATCGGAGAAGAGGACTATTTAAACAGAGAAGATATAAGGTGGTTTTTAGAGAATACCAATGTGAGTATAGGTTCACATACCTTAAATCATGCTTATTTGCCTGAGACTGATAAACAGAATTTAAAAACAGAGATAAGAAATTCAAAGGTTGATTTAGAAAAGATGTTTTCTCTGAGTGTGGATGTAATAGCTTATCCTGTGGGGGGATTTGATAATCGGGTTTTGGAGGAAGTGGAAAACGCGGGGTACTTATGTGCTTGTGCTACCAACCGTGGTTTTTCTTCTGATTTAGATATTTTCGCCTTGCGCCGGATTAAAATAACCGAGCGGGATCTGGGTATTAGATTATGGGCAAAACTCAGCGGTTTCTATAATATTTTTAGAAAAGTTAAAAATCCCTATTAACCGGAAAAATGCATTCAAGAAAATCGCTTCGCGACAACTTTTAAGAATTTTTCAGTGGTTAGGAAAGTTTTACCTGTGCCCGCAAGGGTATACTTTCCTATACCAT